>JAYVAZ010000392.1:0-3788 GCA_043750675.1 Pseudobdellovibrionaceae bacterium
GCCCCTAAGGACAACCACAATGTTCTCGATTCATTCGAATTCATATCAATCCCCACATTTCGTATTTAAACAAATTCCATGTACTGTTTTAATCCAAACTGGATTAGTACCCTCGTCGATGCCACTATCGGTGGCGCGTTTTCCCTCGACGATTTGTTTAACTGCAAATTCATGTTCATTAACTCCCTTAATTTCAGAAGCTAAAGTTCTTTCCGTAAATTTAATAGAACGTAAGGTCGCATCGAAAGTATTGACTCGACCTTTTTCACTAACCACACCATGGAATCGAAAACCCACATTTGAATATTGTGTGGGCGAAGCGAAATTATCACAAGTACCCGGACCCGCTTCGGTGACACAGTCTCGAAGATAGATTAGGTTGGCGCGATTTCTAAATGTTTCAAAGGCATAATTTCTTGCTGCAATTGAATTCAAAATTCCCGAATGGATCACACCAAAGAAACCCAAAGAAAAATTAACCAACATAATAAAGATGGCCAAAACGGGAACTATTTCTATTGTAGACATACCACTTTGGCTATTTAACATCCGTTATCCTCCATTGGAATGAAGGCTTCTTGTTTCTTAGGGTAATTTAAGAATCGAGGATCCAAATTTCTGATTGCTTCCCGTCGTTCAACCATAAAACTTTTGCATTCAGCTTGCGAAGGCTCTCTTAACATAATTGTTAGGACCTTTGTTTTAAAACTATCGTCTTCTGGAGAAGTAGCACCAACAAACGGAATTTTAAAATGCATAATTTTCGCATTTAGAATAGTTCGTACACCTGAAAATGAAGGGCGATTGGCGCCATTGCTGTAGTCACTGGAAAACGAAGGTTGTCCTTGGCCACCGGCACCGCTACGTATCTCCAAAGCATCAGGCGCTGCTAGTTCGAACCAGCCATTGCGATAGATGGATTTAATCAGTGGATTGGTGACCAGTGACGTATACTTGCTTTTAGCTGCTGCGATTTGACTATCAATAGTTAAATTACCCGCCGAATGTGCACGCGCCGTCGAAAATACAATATATTGAGTTAGTTCAACTACCGTTAAAGTATAGGTCAAAGCAAAGAAAATTCCCGATATACCAAAAACGATGACGATGGCAAACATGAAATCAAGAGTAATAATACCGGATTGTGCATTGATGGTCTTCATCACGACTCCGGCTTCAATGAAAGGTTGCGAGCTGATTTATTTGGATGAACGCCAGGTTTACCTCTGCCACAGGCTGACCAATTTCCACATTCGATCATTCCAGATAAAGTTTCCCAAGGTTTATAGGCCAAACTCATAGCAAATTCAGATTCACGTAAAAACCTTGTAACTGTGGTTGCTATCATTAAAGTAATCATCATTAAAAGGACGGCTTCAAAAACCAATTGTCCTTTTTGATTGGCTAATTGAACGGGCTTCAATAGAGATTTCATAAAAAACCTCCTGTAGAATTCAAAGTCCAAACAGTTAACAATCCAAAGAACAAAG
This sequence comes from Pseudobdellovibrionaceae bacterium, assembly GCA_043750675.1. Lineage (GTDB taxonomy): Bacteria > Bdellovibrionota > Bdellovibrionia > Bdellovibrionales > Bdellovibrionaceae > JAYSSX01. The sequence goes on from JAYVAZ010000392.1 coordinate 1,491, forward strand.
CCACTGTATAAGGAATTTTATGAGTAAGGTTGGCCTGCGGTTTAGATTTCGAAACCAGTAGGTACATATTAGCTAGAAACTGTTTGTAGTTTCCCTTCAGTATTACAAATAAGACACCCAAAATTGCGCCCCAAAAGAATGAAGAGATTAAAAGAATAATAATATTTTTCCATAGCAGTAACGGTGAAATAGCAATCAGGATTTTTAAATCACCGCCGGCAAAGACTTTTAACATATAAACTGGAACTCCAAACAAAATCGCCGTCAATAGAGAAGCCAAACCTACAAATAATCCGGCAGTCCCATCTAAAAGGATGACAGTTAAAAATGAAATGATAAAAAAAGCGACCACTAGTTTGTTATGAACCTTCTGATTTTTCACATCATCAAAAACACCAATTAGCATCATTGCTGCTGCTAAAAATATTTTTATAGTATCTGATTGTGAAATTATTTGATCTAAACTCATGGCGCGTACCACTTGATGTCTTTGCCGTTGGGTTTAAATCCGTCACCTGTGATAAGGTGGCGTTCAATACGGGCACCTAATTTTGGACCCGCATTTTTAAATGAATCGTGAGGACCTTTAACAAGGGCACTCATAATGAACATAGTAAATAGCGTTAGTAATAACACGTATTCAATTGTCATTTGAGCACCTCCTTGTAATTTTTAATTCAAATCAAAATGAATTAAATTTGTTGAACGTTACTGATCAGCATTAAATCCACTGATGCTGCCTTGTACATCACCGATTTTACCGGCAATTGCGCTTTTTATTTGATTTCTAAATAATGTGATAATTGCAACTACGATTGCGATCAGCAAAACATACTCTGCTGTTCCTTGAGCTGCTTCATCTTTCCATAGATTTGCAATAAAGGTTTTTAAATTCTTCATATTTCCCCCTAGCCTGTGTATCGGCCTATTTTGAGATTTTCATAAGTGTTTCTTATAAAAATCATACCCAGTTCAAACAATGTTTTTACTTGGGTGTCCCTGCATGATGAGTAATGCTAGACTTAGGCCAAAAGGCTGGGCCCTAAATTGTTGATTAAAAATTAAAGTTAGACAGGTGTCTAAGGATTCTATGACGTTTAAAATTTAGATTAATTCTACTTGAGCGTCTCAATATGAGAAACTAGACTATTGTACATTCTTTTTGTTGATCGTCCCAGTGGACATCCCCAGAACAGGTGATGTGCCATTTTAATATTCCAGGCGAAACTTCATCCAGGGTGGTCCAGGATTTTGTTTGGATAATTACCTTCTCTGCCAAAAGTTCGACGTCATTTACAATTACACGCCAAGGAAATAAGGATTTATCTACCTTATCTTTGTCAGTGTTAAAGCGAATTTTGATATCCATCATTCAATCCTATATTTTGAAAGTATCAAAAACAATATGGTCCCGAGTTTCAAATGAAGCATTAACTGCGGTATGCAATTTGGTGGTATTTAATAGATAGAGTGAACCGACTTCAGGCATACGGTAGCAGATGTCATCAACCACAAAGAAACACTTATCATTTGTTTTTACCGGTATGTGAAATCGAAACTCATCTAGGTCCGAATGCAAACTAAGACAAGTTTTTGGATTTAATCGCATCCAGCGCGAACGGCCGATTTTAACACCATAATTTTCAGCGGCAGATTGAATTTGTTTATAGACCGTTTCGAAAGATGTTCCCCTAAAGATAGAGTTCAATTCAGTGAATTGATCTGTTGATGCGGTAAATTCCTTTTTGCTGTAATCATATAAAGAACCTGTGCCTTCAAAAACATCTTCACCTTTTGTACTAGTTACTGAAAACTGTAATACTTTTTGAAACTGAGGAGTTTCAGTAATTCTTTGCGCTAATGCCGACAATTCAGCTAAGACCTGCGGTTCGCAGAAGCTTTTGATTACGGGCCTTACGGGCTGTTCTGATGCTTTAATAACTTCCATATAATGTCTCTATGATTCTGTTTTTCTATTAAAAGGAAAACAAAAAAATGTATAAATCATCATCAAAGCAGTCATGTTATAAACGTGACCAACTTCAAAGGTGATTCCGGCAAACAGCGCCAATTCCAAATAAAGCGTAAATCTGCGTGTTTTTTTAAAAAGAAATAGGGGAAGGGAGGCTATTTCTAATAATAACGCTGCGTAAGTAATAAATGCGAAGAAGGCCTTCGGTAAACTACAAAAGAAGTCTTCGAAGAAATAAGAAACCACTGATATTTTGCACAAATAGGCCATTATGGATCCATCGCGCCACTCAAAAACGAATACTTTAGATAGGCCTGAAATAGTTA
>JAYVAZ010000393.1:0-3395 GCA_043750675.1 Pseudobdellovibrionaceae bacterium
CCTCTGCTTTTTGCAGACACGAATTATTTAAAAAGTTGGAATTGGCCCACAGGTACCATCGACCCATCGCTAGATAACTCTCCGGTGGTCAATGTATCTTGGTTCGCAGCAAAGGCTTATTGTGAATGGTCAAATAAGCGACTGCCAACAGTTGATGAATGGGAATACTTAGCTCAGTTCGGTCCAGCCGACAAAATACAGGACCCAAAGGATGTTATTCTTGAATGGTATTCAAAGCCTACGCCATTAAAACTGCCACATGTGAAAAGTACTTTTAAAAATAAAATTGGCGTGTGGGACGTTCATGGCCTTATTTGGGAATGGACCTATGATTTCAATACAGCCTTTGTCACTGGCGAGTCGCGCGGCGACTCAGCGATTGAAAAATCAATGTTTTGCGGTGGCGGTGCCGCAGGTTCACCGAATCCAAGTGATTATGCTGCCTTTATGCGTTTTGGCTTTCGAAGCAGCTTAAAAGGAAACTATACAGTTGAAAATCTAGGATTTCGCTGTGCAAAGGATCTAAAACCATGAAGTCTTTTATCTTTGTCGCTAGCTTGTTTACTTGTCTCACGTGTCTCACGTGTCTTTCAGAAGCCAAAAACATTCCTAGTGATTCAATTTTTCAAATTCAAACAAATTGGATTAATCAAGATAACAAAGTTGTTAACCTTGAGAGCTTCGAAGGTAAAACGACAATTTTGGCGATGGCTTATCTTTCGTGTAAGTTTCTTTGTCCTACCATAATTTCGGAAGTGCAAAACCTTGAATCTAGGCTCGATCAAAAAAAAAGAGAGAAAGTCCAAGTGCTTTTAGCCTCTTTTGATCCTGAAAAAGATACGCCAGCTGTAATGAAGACATATGCAAAAAAACGAAAACTCGATAGTCCACATTGGACGTTACTGACAAGCAAAACGGATGCCGTGCCTAGAGAACTTTCTGCCGTTCTCGATTTCAAATACAAAAAGATAGAAGGTGGAGACTTCACCCATTCATTTATGATTGTGGTTTTAAACGAATCCGGAGTCCCCGTTGCTCGAATCGATTCTGCAAGCCAAGACAAACAACCTTTGATAAACGCGTTAAATACTTTGTTAGAAAAATAGTGATCGGCAGAATCAGCTACCCCAGACATAAAATCACCTCTTCCTTTCAAGACGATAGATCGCCCCAATAACTGTAGATCTCGGTACCCCAAGTCGTTGTGAAATGACCCGAGAACCCAAACCTTCCTCAACCCGCATTCGCGCCAGCCCTGCGGTATCGAGGCTTTGCTTTTTCCATAGGATTTCATATACTCGCTTTACAGGAAGGCCCCGTGGTTCGATGACTTTAGGGCAGCCCCTACCAAATAAATAAAACCAAACCTTGCGGTTGGTTTTTTTATTTGTGGTTAGTTGAGCGTGGTTTTGAACTCATCTCGAACCTGGCGGTTCACTCGGGAGCGCACGATGCGCCGGGTGATGGACGCGATTTAAGCATTTGTATTGGACTGAGTAACAGAAATTCATACGATACAGTAACATTAGCTTTCCTTGTCGAATGGTGGATTAAAAAACTCAGGTCTCCTTAACTTTTTTTTAACTCAGATATCAGACATCAGGATATCCAATATCCGCGGGTAGTACCCCGCCACGGCACCAGTGCCACTTTATATAAAAGTACAAGGTTGGAACCAGGTGTAATTTTCAAAAAATCTTCACCGCTATTTAATCCGATCTCATCCTAATTATTTGTAAAAACTTCTTATGGAAGTCATAAAAAAAATGGCCCATCTATTGTAATAGCTGAAACCGAGAGTAACGAATTAAAGATCAAAAAACATTATTTAGGAGAAAAAATGAAAACTTTAGCAACCATCACTACATTAGCTTTACTAGCTATTAACTCAAGCGCCATAGCAATGCCTATTATGCCGCCGCCACCACAAGATTTGCGCGTCTTAACATATAATTTACTAACTGAAGGAAGCAAAGTTTCCCCGAAGCACGTAGCAAATTTCATCGGTGGATCTGCCGAGATCAATTATGCCGCAAATACGGTCACATTAAAATTAGAGACCGCACCAAGTTGCCCACAAGGAATGATGTGCGCACAAATGATTCAATTAAAAACAGTAGAACTTCCTATTGTTGATATCACGTCGGATAACGAATGTTCTTTAACGGTAATTGCAAAACATGACATGCGTCCCGCTGACGGTGCTTTAGAACAAATCAAAATCGAAGATTTCACAAAGTCTGCATGTAAATTTTTTGTTAAACCGATTTCTAAAGTTCAGTATTTAACTTCATATATTAATCGCATAACTGGTAAAACTGTTACCACGATTTCTAAACTGAAAGCGGATCTAGTTGACGTATCGGTAGTTCCTTCGGCTGACGAAGTTTTCAAATTAACAACAGGCGAATACTTATCTGGTTTTCCAAAAAACCAAGAAGTAGAAACGGGAAGTATCCTTATTGGACAAGATTCCGTTCACTTAGAAATTTACAACAAATCAAATTGCCCAATGGGTGCAATGTGCCTAGTTGGACCAACTGTGCTTATTAATGATTTCAAAGTTGAATCGTCAAAATTTGACGGCTGCGCGCAAGTGATCACAGCTGTTAATAGCAAACCAGGTTTTAGCAGTCGCCTAGAAATTACAAATTACGCTAACAGCCCTTGCGATATCGCAGCTGAACATTTAGTTGTTGTAGAGTATTTTGCCCACGTTGTAGCACCAAATGCTCCTAAACAACACGCTCGCTTTACTTTCGACTACGATCTTATTCCAGTTCAAAACTAAATTTCGATTCGAAATTTATCGGGATTTTTTCTAAAGGCTCGCCGGCAACTCAAGAAATTGAACTTGTGCGGACGAGCCAGCTCGCGAAGCAAGACCTTAACGTTTCCTTACAAGGTTCGAGTGTTGATGGAAGCAATAAAACCGTAACAATGGTGTGTCTAACAGAACGGTAGCTAGATAGATATCAAGATACGGGACTAATGGCCTTAATGAAGCAAATTAAATGTTATCAATTCCATATAAAGTGCAGGGTAGAAATTTAGTTACCCATTTTTTATCCCGTTTGATGCTTACTTCTCCCCCCCTGTATATCGGTGCGCCAACTTCAGCTGGTAGATTGCCCATCATAATTTTAATTTGAAAATTTTTACTGCGAAAAACCATTGGTTTTTCGTCCGGCGTACCCGGATATTGCGCTAATTGAATCGCAATAGGTATCACAGAAGAAACAGACTGATCCTTTGTCCAACTATAACCGAAAACTTTTCCCATAATATCTTTACTGACGTCAGCACCAAAATCACCACTATCACTATTGCAGTAAACCAATGACATAACTCCGTTACCCCCGGCAACGGGCCGCTGATGCGGTAGAAAGTGAAGC
>JAYVAZ010000394.1:0-4367 GCA_043750675.1 Pseudobdellovibrionaceae bacterium
AGCTGGTGGTGGCGCCGCTCGGCACCATGCTGCCGTGGGTAAAGCGGGTCGCGCTGGCGGTGCTGGGCCGCAAAGCCATTGTCCCCGTTCCGGTGCCCGTTATCTTCAATTTTTTTAATTTGATCATCGCTAGCGAAAAATCTTCCATCACCATGAGCAATCGGAATTCGGTAAGACTTTTTCTTTTCAAACGGGCCAAAAAATGAATTTTCATTTTCGCAGGTTAACTGAACCCAATCATCGATAAATTTTAAATGATCATTTCGTACTAATGCCCCATCTAAAAGGCCTGCCTCACACAGTATTTGGAAGCCATTACAGATGCCTAAAACTGGTTTCCCTTTTTCAGCAAATTCTTTCACCGATTGCATCACCGGGCTTAGCGCAGCTAAGGCCCCCGTGCGAAGATAATCCCCGTAACTAAATCCTCCGGGCAAAAAACAAAAATCATAATCTTGGCTATTAAATTGATCGGTATGCCAAATAAACTGGGTGTTGAACCCATGTGCCTTAACATAATCAAAAACATCCTGATCACAGTTTGTCCCAGGGAATCGAATCACCGCTGCATTTTTTTTAGGATTTATCATACGTACCTCCTACTTTAATAAAGTAATTTCATAGGTCTCGATCAATGGATTATGTAGGACTTCCTTAGCAATTTTTTCGGCTTTAATTTTAGCCGTCGCTTCCGGTTCATCAAAAACAAGTTCTACGTACTTACCAACCCGACAAGTTTCCACAGCCAAATCCTGCATCTTCAAGGTATGCTCTACGGCGCGACCTTGCGAATCCAATATCACTGATCGAGGCATAATTTTGATTCCAAATTTCAACGACATGCTAAATCCTTTACTTAAGTGCTTTTGTTAATCGACCTAAAACCTCTTTGTAAGCGTGATCAATCCCACCAAGGTCGCGGCGAAAACGATCCTTATCTAATTTGTCTCCGGTTTTTAAATCCCACAGTCTGGCACAATCGGGAGTAAATTCATCGGCTAGTAATATTTCATCTTTTGAAGATTTTCCGAACTCTAATTTAAAATCAATCAGCTGAATTTCACATTTAGAAAACAAAGCCAACAAATGTCGATTAGCCTCCAACGCTAACTTTTTTAACGCCTGAATTTCCTGCGCTGTAGCGAATTCAAAAGACAAAATTTGGTCGTCACTAATAAAGGGATCTGCCAAAGCATCATCCTTGTAATAAAACTCTACTAAAGGAGCCTTTAGTTTTGTCCCTTCTTCTTTGCCAAATTTTTTCGCAGTCGATCCGGCCAACACATTGCGAACGACTACTTCCAAAGGAATGATTTGTACTTTCTGAACCAAAATTTCATTCTCATTTAGCTTTTGAATTAAATGAGTCGGAATTCCTTGCTTCTTCAAGAACTCAAAAATTAAACAAGTGATTTCGCAATTGATACTACCTTTGTTTTCAAACTGACCTTTTTTTAGGGCGTTAAAAGCAGTGAGACTGTCTTTATAAAACACCTTTACTTGATCAGACTTATCTGTGGAAAAAATTTTCTTTGCTTTGCCTTCGTATATAAGTTCACTCATAACTTAATGCCTTTTGTATAACGTCTTGGATTGATTTTAGATGCTTCTGGCCCGAAAAAATATTTTGAATTTCGCGTTTCGTAACCAATTGCTTTAGATCTGGATCTTTTAAAATCTTATCTTCTAACTGTTCCCTGGCTTTTAATCCGTGGCTTAAACGCTGAACATGGCGATAAGCGGTGTCGCGATCCAGCCCTTTTTCTACCAGCAATAAAAGGACATGCGAACTGAACACTTGCCCCTGCGAAAGGAGAATGTTTTTCGCCATCTGTTCTTTATTTATAAAAATTCCTTTTAGTACTTCGGTCATTCGAGAAAGTGCATAATCGCAAACGATAAATGCATCCGGTAGAACGACTCTTTCTACCGATGAATGGGATATGTCACGCTCGTGCCACAAAGCAATGTTCTCTAAACTGGCCTGCTGATAGGATCTTAATAACCTGGCCAAACCAGTTACATTTTCTGAACTAATCGGATTTTTCTTATGCGGCATCGCCGAAGAACCTTTTTGTCCCGGCTGAAAACCTTCAACAACTTCTGCGACTTCACTTCTTTGAAGGTGCCTAAATTCGATAGCCAGTCTTTCCAGCCCAGCACCAATCATAGAAAGAACCCATAAAACTTCCGCGTGACGATCACGCGGAATTACCTGAGTCGCTAAAGTCTCGGGAAATAGTTCCAGTTTCTTGCCTACTTGCCTTTCGATTTCTACCGATTGGGCTGAATAGGTTCCTACGGCTCCTGAAAGTTTTACGATCGCAATTTGTTTAGCCGCTGATTGCAAACGCTTTTTATTACGGCGAAGTTCCGCTAAAAAACCAGTTAGTTTAAAACCAAAAGTAGTTGGTTCGGCGAACATGCCGTGTGTACGACCTACACATAGGGTCTTTTGATGAATCTTAATTAGTTTAATCAATTGTTTCTCAAAAGCCAAAACACCAGAAAGTATCAATGCGCAGGCTTCTTTTAACTGAAGGCTTAATGCTGTATCCAATACATCTGAACTGGTTAATCCAAAATGAATGTATTTCCCGTTATCACCTACATTTTCAGCCATATTGGTAACAAAAGCGATAACGTCATGTTTAGTTGTTTGTTCAATTTCTAAAATACGATCAATTTGAAATTTAGATTTCGTACGAATATCATCGGCGGCTTTGCGCGGAATAATTCGATGTTTAGCCTGAATTTCAGCGACCGCCACTTCAACTTGCCGCATTTTATCAAATTTCGTAAAGTTGCTAAATAAAGATCCCATTTCGGGTCTTGTATAACGCTCAATCATTATAATCCTCTAGCAAGCTTTCTTTCTTTTTTCTGTAACTGTTCTTGTTTTTTTATCCACCACAACTCTATACGTTTTAAGATTTCGACTTGATGATCCAGTTGACCATTGACATTTAAATGCTCCCAAAAGTAAGGGATGTTCCATTCAATATTTTCGTATTTACTTTTACTGTTTACCCCGCGTGAATAGATCGGAAAATTCTCCGTTTCTTCAGCTTCAATTTTAACAAGACTAATTTCGGCGTAAGGAAATTTGTTCTTTAATACATTTTTTACTAGCCCGGATTTTTCAGTTAAGTAGTCATTATTTTCTTTTTGATCGTAAGGGATTTTGCACCAAACATTGTATCGTTCCGACTCTTTTGACTTTTTGATAAGGAGATAATTTTCTCCTACCCAATGTTGATCAACATCACCCAGCAGTAAAAAATAAATAGGCAACAGATACTTGCCCTGCAGCTGCATTTTGAAATCAAACATGACCCAGGTAAAAAGCGGACGCGGTAAATTAAAATCAAAATACTGGCTTCCGTCTTGAGTCATTTTGGAAAACTGTTCCGGGGTCTGACAAAAAATAAACTTATCTGCCGAAAGCACAGCCGATTCCTGATTCGCACTTTTTACTTCGACACTTTCCAAATGATCTTTTTTAGAAAATGAAGTTCCGGTAAGGCGGCAGTTCTGGTAAACGTCCACTTTAATTTTCTGCAGATGGATCAGTTCGGCGGCCTGACTTTCCTCAGTTGGGAAACGCACAAAAAACTGTTCCCTTAGATTTAGTTTGCTGCCTGATTTAAAGTATTCGACATTCTTTCGGTAAAATTGTGAAGAGTATTCATACTGAAGTAGGTTAATATAATTTAATTTCTGCTCAATAAATGCGGTTTCCAAAATTGAATCGGAATTCATCATTTGATTCAAATGATATAGACTTAATGGACCGTTGTATTCGAATGGCCCTCGATCTGATAATACAGTAAATCCGTTCTCCACTAAGTGCGAAGACATGGTCAAGAGTTCTATTTGAGAGTGCCGTAGTTGGTTCGTTTTGAAATACCCAAATGGACCTTCACTTCGCTCTTTACTTGCCTTTGTTACTAACGCGGAACAATCCAGCAAAGCAACTTTCAGTCCTTTAGTCGACAACTCCGAGGCCAGCCAATGACCACGACCCAAAATTGAAAACACAATGACATCATATCTTTTCATTTAAATTCCATTTTAAAAAAAGGTTTCTTGTCCAAAACTGTTCGGTAAGAGATATCAAAAAACTGTCGCGCTTAAAATCAGATTTTTTAGAATGATCTACTGCGATTTTCTGCAAAATCACCTCGCCTTCATCCATTTGCTCGTTAACATAATGTATCGAAACCCCCATACTGCATTTATCGGTATGACTATTTTCAATGGCATTCAAACCCTTATGTAACGGTAGCAAACTGGGATGGAGATTTATTATAAAACCGTTAAATGATTCTATAAAGGGAGCCGGGATTAGTTTCATAAAACCCAAT
>JAYVAZ010000395.1:0-4909 GCA_043750675.1 Pseudobdellovibrionaceae bacterium
GCAAATGGCCTAGTTCGTTTAGTACTTTCTGAAAAGGGTAGGGCTCGGTTGAAAACAAAAGCAATGTGTCATCAGAAAACTTCAGTTCTCCCCATTTCGACTCCTGCCAGCGGCGAAAAGTACCCGAAATGGGAAGAACTGAAGTTTTCTGATGACACATTGCTTTTGTTTTCAACCGAGCCCTACCCTTTTCAGAAAGTACTAAACGAACTAGGCCATTTGCCTTACGATTCTGCCCTTATTGATGGCGAAGCATTCTCTTGGTTTGGGATCAGAAGTTATCGGTTTTTAACGCGTAATTTGTAAGATTGACCATTTAAAAAAATGATGTAAATTTCCTTAATGCAAAATTACCATGCGACTAGAAATATTATTGAAAATTCCACATATAAAGAAAATGACGTGCTAGTTATTTTTGGCGAACTATTTTCCCGTGGTTATGCCAACGGACTTGTCGAAGAAGCTGAAAAAAGACGCATGAAAGTCATTTATGCAACTGTTGGCCGGCGCGAAAAAGACGGTACCCTAAGAGCCTTAAATGCGGATGAAAATAAAAATCCCGATGACACGATCAACATTCCTATGGAAGCTGGTTTCGATTTAGAACCCACGGCCAATGGCCAAACTGTTGTAGATATGCTTAAAGAAGTAAAACTTACCGACTGGCAGAACTTCAAAATGTTTGACTCTGAATACGCATCTGCGAAGGCTAGTGCTCGCCGGAGATTCGAAAAAAATGCCGAAGCCTTTGTCGCTGAATTAAAAAATCGAATTCCTAAAGGTGCTAACATTTTATTTGCACATATCATGGCGGGGGGAGTTCCTCGTGCCAAAATTATTCTCCCTTTAATGAATCGCGTTTTCAAAGGCGTGGGCGACCGCCATATCGAAAGTAAAATTTTCTGGGAATCAGATATTGGAAAAATGGTTTCAGATAATTTTAATGAAGTGACGGCAGAAACCTTCCGAATTCTGGTTGAAAAAACCAGTTCCTTGCGGGAACAGGCCAAAAAGGAAGGTTCCTACGTTTCGTATTTGGCCTTCGGGTATCATGGGACCGAAGTTTTGATAAACAATCAGTTTACTTGGCAAACCTATACTCCGTACTTACAGGGCTGGGCGAAAATTAAATTGGAACAATATTCAAAGGACGTAAGTTCCAAAGGAGTCCATTCTTGCGTTTATAACTGTCCAGAGATTTTAACTAATTCTAGTTCAATTTTTCTTGGGGTTGAATTGTCTTTGTATTCTTTGCTTACGGCGATCGGCCGACTAAACCAAGACAAATATAAACGGCTTTATTTTGAATGCGGAGAACTTCTCACTGAAAAACTGACTGTAGATCGAATGTTAGATATCATCCATACGTATATGAATCATGAACAAATTAAGCCTTTCTTTAATTTGAACCATTGGCCCCAACATAACAATAAAGAACAAATGGAAGTGATGTTAAACGCTTCCGACGAAATTTTGTCTTCACACAAAGATCATAAAAGATTGGTTACTGCTGTTTTATCCGAAGTTGTTTTTAAAGGGTGCGGATTTGTGATGATTAATGCCAATGCCAAAATCGAAAGTCCGGTTACTTGGATTAACCACGACATTTTAGCTAAAATTTACGCCGCTCTTTAATTTAATAAATCTCTATCATCTGGCCAGATCTTTTTCAGTTTTACTCTTTTATTTTTAAGAACATTAACCCAGTCAATATTACCTTTACGATCGTAAGCCTGGACTAAACGTGCTGTAAAAACCAGGACGTTGGCATTCGGTAATGGAATGTTGCGGTTAGGTCGCAAGGCCGTCAGCATTTCCGGTCCATAATTACTATGATCAATTAATTTTTCTTTTTCCGTAAGACTTCCTAAAATAATGATGTTATCGATTTTACCCAAAACGGTACGGTTTAACATTAACGCATATTCTTTGCTGTTACCCGCGCCGGCCGTGCCTACAATAACTGTCCCTTGCTCGCGCAAAGTAGTAAGGGCCGCCTGAACGTCTTGATTGGTTTCTCGCGCTCGTGCATTCCAACCTAGAAATAGTACTTGCGGGGCCACTTCTTTGGGAACTAAAGCATCTTTAAGTTTCACTTCTGAAAATAGCCCGTTTTCATCGTAAGGAGTCATATTGCTGATTTCACAGTTTTTACAATTCTTCAATTCGTTGCTTAATACGGGCAAAATATTTTTTTCGAAAGTCTCTTTAGAACTTGTATCAATCACGCCCAAAATAACTTTGCCCGTTGGTGCTGTTGCCGCTTCCAAAAAGTGTGGAAAAAGACCTAAGATTAAAAAAGTGGCAAAAACAGAAGAGAAAGTATTTTTTATCATTTCGACCTCGATCAATAAATGTTAAGCTACGAACTTATGATGACCAATAAAAAAATAAAAATAGCGATTACTGGCGGACCGTCAGGCGGGAAAACGACTTTAATTGATGCCCTCCAAAAGGATCTGACCGGAAAACTGGCCGTAGTGCCAGAAGCAGCAACAATACTGTATCGCGGCGGATTCCCAAGGAAAGCGACCGAGTTGAATCGTCGTCACGCACAAAGGGCCATTGTCTTTATACAAAAGGAATTGGAAGATCTCATCGTCGCTACTTCGGAAACAAATTTAATCGTTTGTGATCGTGGATCTTTAGATAGTATTGCCTACTGGCCGGCCGACGAAAATGACTTTTTCACCTCTCTAAAAACCGATAAAAAAACCGAATTGGCCAGGTACGATTGGGTGATTCATTTAGACACGGCTTCCTTAGATTCTTTTGATTCTTCGAATCCAATTCGCACTGAAAACCATACCGAGGCCATGCTTCTGAATGAAGCGATTAAAAAAGCCTGGGAAGGGCACCCAAACAGAATCCTTATCGAACATGAAAAAAACTTCCTAGATAAGATCTCCAAAGCCAAGAAATTGATTACAGACTTAATGTCTCAGCTTGAGACAACAGATTTTTAGAACTCTTCCGATAAGACAATAGTCGGGAGTTACCAATGTCTATGCTAAACCGTTTTCGAAAAAAAGGTGGATTTAATCAGCTTTTACTTTTACTAGAAAGCTGCGATCCCGCAAAACAGAAAAACTTGCTTTCGTTAGTAGCGCAAGAAGATCCCGGTTGGGCCTATTTATTTAAAGTAAAAACAATTACATTTGAAAAACTAATTGGTTTTGATGATCAACTTTGGTTGGCTTTAATTCCACATTTAAATCACAAAGTAATTGGTGATTTTATTTCACATTTGGAAGCGACTCAGAAAAGTCGAATATTAATTCTTTTGGATTATTCATCACAAAGAATCGTGTCACAAATGTTGACCGAAAAATTACCGACGGTTTCCCAGCAAGGGACAGCCTTTATAAAAATAGTTCAAACTGTTCGCGACCTGGAAAACAAAAAAATAATCAATTTTATTCATTATGACCCTAGTCTAGTTATCGACCAAAAAATCGCGGCATAGTAATCGTAAATAGGTACCTCAGCTATCCAAATTGTTTAATTATTTTGACTACATAATGAAGTCTGTCATCATTAGACTATGCGAATTTTGATTTCATTATTTCTACTTTGCTCGACCGCTTATGGACAAGTGAATTTGTTTTTCCCTGCTGAAAAGAATAACATCCAGATTTTGGCGCAAAGATTCGAATATGAATTGATTGATAAAGATAGATTTCGCGTTGGTGACGTTATCATGGATGCCAGCACTATCGAGATGAAAATTAAAAGAAATAAAGACGACGACGTAGCAAATATTACGTTCCATTGGCCGGCGGGGCTGGCGATGGATGGTCAAATTTTATTACGCGATAATATCGGCAAAACAATTCTCAGTTTCGATATCGATAAGGCAAAAGTTAAAAAACAAAGTTTTTCAACCGATACAAGTTATCGAAATGAAATTGCCTCTTACGAATTAGAAAATGTCGAAGTGGAAAAAATTGAACAATTAAAAAGTTTTCCGTTTTTTAAATTTTGTGTTCGTAAAGAAGAAAAAGAAACCAAGGTTTACGTATGTTCTAAGGATCTTTACTTTAAATCCAACGACAAAGCTCTAAATATTTCATCGCGTGATAGCTTTCGTAAGGACTCGTATGTTGAAATTAACGGTAAATTGGTTGGCGCCGCTGGCATTATTTTCTTAAATGAGAAGTCGGATGTTATTTCATTACGAACTTTGTTACTTTCCGGTGCGATTTTAGACATCGATACTTTTCGAAAAGACATTGAATTCAAAGATATCGTAATCTCGGACGACAATCAGAACCTCATACTTCGTGCGGCCGGTGCCGAGCCCGCGGATGAAGCGAAAGTTTCGAAAAGAAGTAATAACGAATGGGAGGCGAAACTTGCTGCCGATCGCCCGATAACCTATCTAAAAGGCGGCGCAGGAATTCCCTTACGACAAGAGTTTTTAATTAAGGGACCGATCCGTAAGGATTTCGTCAAAGTAACCACCTTAAAAACCCCTCCGTTAAAAACCTATGACGATGAATTAGTTATCATATTGAAAAAGAATAAGAAGTTAGACTATCTACCCAATGATAAAGATTCAGACATATTTACCACAAATGGTGATCCTACCTGGAGACTGAAAAATCTAGAAAAAAATGTTTTAAATCGTAGATATTTGACAGTAAATGATGGAGAAAACAAATACTTTGCCGCTTACGATGTATTACGTTCAACTCCTTTTGAATTTTCAACTCGAGTCAGCGCACCACTCACCGCAGAGGCGCAAATTACGTATTGGTTTAACGTTCTTGATTTAGGTTTTAGTGTAAATTACCAAAAAGTTTTAGCAAAAACCGACTCAGAACCCAATTCGCAAACTATGGGCCTTGATTTTATGTTCAAAACGCCGAAGGACATTAATTATTCCGATACCAATTATGGCTTGATG
>JAYVAZ010000396.1:0-4523 GCA_043750675.1 Pseudobdellovibrionaceae bacterium
CATGGTGGCTGCCGAAGCGCGTGCTAATGCAACACCAGTTCGCAGTAACAGCTGCATTTTAATGCAGCTAAAGTCTTGTTGCCCAGGCAAGGCACTGAATCAAACCAATGGCAAAAAAGATCAAGGTACAACATTTACCCCCTCCCCTTATAATTCCGACGGTTTGGATTCGGTCCAATTCTTAAAGCCAGATTTTATAAAAGGATATTTGGCGACAAAGCCCTCGTTAATTATACAGTACGCCTTTTTTATCTTTACCGGTTTAAGTCCGCCGGAATCTTCCTTCAAAAGTTAGTTTTGTTTCTGCACTTTATTTTTTTTTGAAAGGATAAATTCGATGAATTTACTTAGGGATGTTCTTGTCATTTTACCAGTATTATTTTCAGTCGTTGCGGTATTTGCCGCTGATGTATTTTTTGACCAAAGTGATTTTGCTTCAGCGAAAACTAAAAAATCCGAAGATGGCGTTATGGTTTGTGCCCATCTTAGCAAAATGGGCTTAGAAAAAATTCAAGGCTATAATCAAACTCAAGTCGGAAAAGATATTGAAATACATTTGGCCGGTGAAAACTGTGTTTTAAAATTGCGCGAAGCCATAGAAGGCGACGAAATAGAATTCGGACCCTTTTCGGATCAAACCGCACAAAAAATCATGGCGCAAATAAATCAATCCAGCTGAATCAATAGGGACAGTGCCGACAATTATTGCCGCAACAGTATCCTTTTTTTAGGTGATACTTTTCGGTAAAAACCACTAGTCCATTTTCGTAATAGAAATCTTCAGCGTCGGCCGGTTGCAAAGCTGGCTGCGGATCCTGATCACAACGGCAAATTTCTATAACTTCTGATCCGTTTGCGGATGTGGGACGTTCACAGCGTTTACAGTTCTTCATAACCAATTTATAAGGGCATGGACTAAATATGTAAAGTCGTATAATTATTGCCCAGTAACGAATCTGTCGGCATACTACCCATCTATGTCATATACACTCATTTCTTCAGAACGTTCTCCATTTGGTCGAATTTGCCGCATTTTTATGGTGGCTCATAAAATTGATTTTGAATTTCGGGTTTTAAATATTGTGGACAGCAAAGAGGACGCTGATGCTTTGGCGTTGGAAACCCCGATCAATAAGATTCCTATTTTAGTAATTGATGGTAAACAGAAAATATTTGATTCGCGTGTAATTATTAATTATTTAGTTAAAAAATATCATCTGCCCGAGTTAACAATCGACCAAGAAAACTTTGTTTCGGTAATTTACAGCTGCTTAGATGTTTCGGTGATTCTGTTTTTAATGAAACAATCGGGATATGATTTAGAGTCGCATAATCTGTATATTACTCGACAGAAAGAAAGAATTCCGGCTAACTTGGAATTCTTAAAATCCTGGGCCGCGCAATTAAGCCCAGAAAATCCTAAAGATTGGAATTACGCTTCCATGAGCCTATTCAGTTTTCTTTATTGGGCAAAAATGCGTGCCCGTTCGGTAGATTTCGAAAAGTATCCACATTTCGAAATTTTTCTGGAAAAATTTGCTGGTGCACCCGGCGTAATAGAATCTAATTTTAAAAACTAAGATGAAGAGACGTCACCGTTTTCTTCATTAATCAAAATTAATGGGTCTCGCTGTACTTTTTGAAGTTATTTAATATGGCTTGCCAGCCACCTTTTTGCATTTCAATTGAATTTTGCGTTTCCGCATCAAATATCGTAGTCACTCTAGTATTACCTTCTACGTTTTCAAAAGTAGTTGTGACATGCCTTCCGTCGGCCATTGCGTAACCAATCTTCTTATGTTCGACGACTTCATCATAGATCGCTTCAAAATCAAATCCAAAACTACCATCTTTGGCTTCCATTCTTGAATTCATTTTTCCGCCTAACCTTAAATCATTTTCAGATTTAGGGCAGTGCCAGTCATCGGAGGCAAAATTCCATCCAGTAATGTGTTCCGGTAACGTCCAAAAATCCCAAACTTTTTTTAGACTGGCATCGACTAGGGCCATTATTATTACTTTCTGAAAACTCATTAACAATTCCCTTCAAGAATTTTTATCTAGATAATTATGGTAACTTAAGAAGGAAAAATGTCCACCCGTTTTGATTTTGTTGTGATCAAAACTTGCGCGCTGCTATTGATCAGACTATGGTCAGGAAATCACTTTGAGGTAAATAATGAATCCAGAAAAAATCGGTCTAAGTGCTTTAATCGGAGCTAAGAATGCAGCCGAATTTATGGCAGGGTCTTGGCCCAAGCAACCCTTTGTAGCACATAATCTTGGCACCTATATTCAACCGATATTAGATATTTCCTTTTTACAATCTCTTGAAGCACTGTTGCAAACTTGGCATGGCCCCATCCAAGCCCATCTTCCTGACGTATCCGACGAGTCTAGTTCGATCGACGTAAACTCAAAAGAAGCTCGCAAACTTTTTTCCAATCGAATGGCGCTTTTATTTAATGACGTTCAAAGCCTAAGTCCTGAATTAGAAAATTGGATAAAGGCCCTTGCTAAAGATTTAGGACTACCGGCTTCGACCTACGGGCGCTGTATGGTTTATGCCACCCCTGACGGCAAAGGAACCGCTGCACATTTTGACCAAAATATTAATTTCGTTTTGCAAATTCACGGGACAAAACATTGGTCAGTAGCACCAAACACTAGCGTCGAAAACCCGACCCAAAGGTTCACCATTGGACAGGATTTGGATCCTGAACTGGCCTCCTACGCGGAAAATGAGATGCCGGGGGAAATGCCCAACAAAGGAAGACGCGAAATTACTTTAAAGCCAGGTTCGATTTTATTTGTACCACGTGGTTGGTGGCATTGCACAGAGGCGACCGGAGAGGCCCTTGCCCTGAACTTTACATTCAGTCAGCCCACTTGGGTGGATCTGTTTACATTGGCACTACGCAGTCGCCTGCTATTGTCCCCGGCATGGCGGGAACTGGCCGATGGGGTAAGCTCTGCGAACCAAGGCAACAGATTGGTTGCGCAAAATCAATTAGATGAACTTCTTTCCCAGTTAGTAGAAGATTTGCCGAACTGGCGGGCCGAAGATATTCTAGGTGCTACCGAAGGCGACATCACTTAATTTTTTATGCAAAACACGCAAAGATTCTTTGTTGTTGGGCCATTTCAGCAGCTGCAGGCATTCATCAAAGTCGCACCACTGAAACGTTTCATGTTCGCGACTAAGTTCCGGCAAAACAAAATCTTCGACAAAAGTATAATAGACTCTTTCTGTAATTTTTTCGACTTCGGGACGATAGGCCTTTTTCCATTCGCCTACCAACTGGAAAGTGTAACCAAAATTTAAAAAGTGAACCGGTTTATTTGGACCGATTCCAGTTTCTTCAAATAACTCCCGCGCGGCTCCTGTTTCTACGGGTTCAACCGCAAAAGGCGCACCGGTAACCCCTTGCCAAAATCCCCCACCCTTTGGATTTCGTTTAAACAACAGATACTTTGTATGTTCCTGCCTACGACAGACAATCCAAACATACACTTGGGTGGGAATCCGGAATTTTTCAGTGGCACTTAGTGCGACCGCAGTCGCTTCAGAAATAAAATTCGCTTTTCCATTCTGATAATTATCTTTTCCATCTGGGAATTCCGCAAATAGTCTTAATTTTAATTGCTGATATTCGTCACGTAGATTGGAATTACTACGAAGTGAATCTCTAAATGCTAAATGTTTTTCTACCTGTAAACTAGAGGAATCAAAAATATGAACTTGACCCAGCCGCTGGTCCGACCGGGTATCATCAAAAGTAAGATCTCGCCTTCCAGAAATTCCGAATTCTCCACGCCATCGAAATCCGGCCCGTTCAAATTTTTCTTTTAGTTTGTCGACTTCGTCTAACGAAAAAACGGTAGGCATAATATCGATCACGGGTTTTGCGGCCAGCCCTTCTACAGAGGTACTTCCGATGTGATAAACGGCAGTTAGGTTTTCGCCGATTAAACCAATCAGTTTTTTTTTAAAATTTTCAAATAGTTCTGGCCACTGCGGATCGTAAGGAGAAACGGTGAATTTGGGCATAGGTAAACAGGATAGCAATTGTTAAAGTTCAGATCAATTAACGTTATTGGAAATTTAGCCAATGACTTTATTTAATATTTTGTTAAAAATAATGGTATGAAGTTAAAATTTCAGTTCACGATTCTTATTTTGGTTCTTTCTGTTCTGATTTGGTCTGGAATTTCACCAAAAGATCGCTTTACTTGGTTTCTAGAAACGGCACCGGTCTTTTTGGGCATTATTGCTGCGATTTCAACTTATAAATCTTTTCCTCTTACAAAACTGTTATACATTTTAATTTTTCTTCACTGCTGCGTCCTTTGTGTCGGTGGAAAATACACTTATGCCGAAGTCCCGATCGGGTTCTGGGTGCAAGAGTTACTCGGGCAAGCTCGTAACAATTACGACCGGCTAGGTCATATTTTTCAGGGATTTGTCCCTGCGATTATAGCCCGGGAAATACTAATACGTAAAAAAGTGATTAACGGCCAGG
>JAYVAZ010000397.1:0-5852 GCA_043750675.1 Pseudobdellovibrionaceae bacterium
AACATTTTTGCTAGCTTTCTTAATTTAAATTCAGTTTCAGATGGCAGTTTTTCATCAGTACTTTCTTTCAATAAATTCTTTATAACCATCCCCTGTCGATAGGGATCAATTTGTCCATAACTTGCGAAAGTTGTTAAAGGACTTGTATGGCCTAGGGTTTGGCTCCAAGCTTTAAACTCTTCTGGGGTTTGACAAATTTCTTGTCCAAAATGTACTAAGGTATCCCTAAACCTATGTGGACTAAAATAAGGCAAACCAGCATCGGCAAAAGCAGCTTTAAAAATACTCCTAATCGGCGAAGCGGTATTCCAGCATTCAGGCTCTAAACCTTGTACGCTAAACATTTGATCTACATTTTGACCAATTTTTGTCTTTGGAAACACAGGATCATTTTGGCCATAAAACAATTTTTCACGCAATTCTTGAAGCCAATCAAATACGACCGACCTAATGTCATCACCAACTGGGAGAAAATGTGAAAAAATTTGTTTACTAAACTTTGTTTTGATTTCATCGGGTTCCTGTCGAATCATAACGGGGTCACTAGTTAGATTTATATGCTTTAATCGAACCGTGGCTATCGCAGAATCCCGCATACCTGTCAAAATGGCGAATGCTATAATTGCCCTGTCCCGTCTTTGAATTACCGTTTCAACTGGCATATTAAAAATAACTTTTCTAACTTGTTCTATAGTCGGAAAGGATTTTAATTTCGGTGATTTAGCTATGCTGATTTCTTTATCACTTAAGTTAAAGTATTCTATATCTGGAACATAAATTTGTGATTTATACCCAGGCTGGTATGCAATCCACTGGAAAAATTCTTTCAGTGAATTTACTGTCGATAAAATGGTAGACTTACTTAACAGCAAAACTGATTTAAATGCCCTCTGTTTTGCAATGTGCTTTTTAAAAGCAATGGCTTGTTCTTTATTGAATGTTGCAAAATCTTTATGGTTTATATAGGATTCAAAACGATCAATAGCCTTTCTTATACCATTCAAGGTAGATTCTGATTTTTGTTTAGCTTGTGTTTGGTAGCGAAAATATTCACGCTTAATGCGTTCATTTTTAGCGTTCAGTTGTTTCAACGATACCCCCTTCACTGATGTTGCTATTTATGCTGAAGTCATTGCTTTCAATTATGTGTAGTTCTAATTGCCTGTTGGCAATGAAGATCTTTAATAATTCATCATACTTTTTAGCTGAAGCATCTTTATAAATTGAAGTTTTACAAACAACACAAAGGCCCTTAATTTTTAGTCTGTGTACGTTTCTTTGTTCAATACTTATACTTCCAAGAATTGCCTGTCGTGGCTGCCTACATTTGCAACAGTACAGCTCATTCTCTTTGCACTTATGTTTACGCCTATTTTGTTTCAACTTTAAAAAATCAACAAGATGACTACCATAAATTAGATATGGTTTCCGTTGATCAATTATTTGTAAGCCCTCTTTTATCCAACGTAAAACAGCACTTTTATGTAGTTGAAATAGTTCAGCCACTTCTTGGACGCTATAGGAAACAGTCAAACGTATTAAACGCACATTGTACGTCTTTTTTTTAATTCTTTTCTTTATCATTTTATTTTAAGAACGACGTTTTTCTATTCGTGTGGCAATCCAGTCATTGATTTCGCTGTCAAGCCACCCAACAGATCTGACTCCTAAATTAATAGGTTTTGGAAATAGATCATTTTTTATAGCTAGATAGATTGTGCTGCGACTTAATCCTGTACGTGATTTTACCTCGGCAAGTCTTAATATACGTTCTTTAGATTTTTGAGTTTCAATTGCATTCATAGTTATCCTTTCGTGTTTGATAAACAGTCAGGGCAACCTAAATTGATTTAAATAGTTTTAATAGATGGGCGGGGCCCAATTAACTTGAGGTGTAAACGAATATAAGCCTATCCACCTAATTCAACAAAGGGGTAGGTGGGTTCTTTTGAACTTGGGGGGTTGTTTTAGCAACCCCACCTAGGGGGCTCCAATTGGCGATCTTACTGATTTCTTCAATGGCACTTTCGTTAGGATTGCCATCGTCTTTAGTAAGTCCATATTGATTAGCATTTTGCCTTAACCACTTATCTAATGCTTGTTTTGGCGTTTTACCGTCAAGAAGTTCATTGTCTGCGGTAACGGCTTTCCATGCTGCCACAGCGGCACCTAATTTAGGTGCGTAGCACTTATTAGCGGGATTTAGAAAGTCTTGGACTTGTTCAAACTGGTTGTTAAAGAAAAAATTATCTGTGCATTTTCGCATTGTAAGCCAAAGCATTAAATCTTCAATTTTGATTGTACTTAATTTTGAAAGGACAAAATCTTCGCCAAAATTTACATTATTATAACACTTAATGGCAGGCAAAATATTTGATTGAATAGAGTTTATTAGTGCAGTCGAAATTGCCGAATAACCTAAAGGCAATTCTTCTGCTGACCAGTTCTCTATGCGATCTTGGTCTTTTGTGGGATCAATATTTAAAATAAGTAAAGTCGCTTGAATTACATTCAATTCGTCGGCCAAATGCCAATAATTAATGGGATTCATATTTAAACCTTTCTTGTTTAATTCAATAATTGAATAATTCGCGCTTTAATTACTTGCAATAAAATTTAGATTTAATTGATTGATATTGTATTTGTTTCAACGACTTAGGACTAAGTAAAACATCAAAAATACACTTGCATTTATGTCTTAAATATGAGACATTACTTTTTGAGATGATTAATATCCTAAGGCAATGCCAAAAAGAGATTTTAGATTTTCCTACAGAAGTCAGAGAGGACTTAGCCGATCTTTTGGCACGAATTGATGCGGGATTAATGTTATCAATGCCGATTTCTAGGCCAATGCCATCAATTGGTAAGGGTGTGCATGAATTAAGGCTTAAGGATGCTTCAGGAATTTATAGATTGATTTATGTTTTTGTTGGTCAAAGCAATGTGTGGTTGATTCATGGATTTAAAAAAACGACACAACAAACACCACACAAGAATATTGAACTTGCAAAAAAAAGATTAAAAGAGGTTTTATGAAAAAAAATATCAGTAGCGCAAAAAAAATAGCCGCCTTATTAAATATTCCTGTATCGCGCGGGATGGAAGCCATTATTAAAGCTCAGTTGATTACAGGCATCCTAGCCGCCGCTGAAAAGAATGAGTTGACCCATCAAGAGCTTGCGAAAAGATCAGGTTTATCACGAACCACAGTGACTGGCATATTATCAGGCAGTTTACAGAAAATAACTATTGATCGTGTATTAAAGTTGGTTGAAGCTGTTGGCTTAGTGGCTGAAGTGAAGTTAAGAAAAGCAGCTTAGAATTTAGTAGCACTAACAAATGTGGGGGCAACTTTAGGGGCAACAGTAAAATTGCGAATAAAACTTGTTTAATGAATTCAAACCATTAAACAAAATATTCAATTCCCCCCGCCCCACCACTTCCACTCCGTCAGATATCTGATATCGGATATCTGAGTTAAACAGAGTGCCGATTGCCGTTAGACGGAATCGGATATCTGTTTTCAGAAGCGGGTTTTCTGAAGTTCGGAGAATTCTTGATATCTGAATTCACCAACTTGTAAAGACAGCCCCCCAACTTATTAGCGGTTTCCAAAATCTGGGGATCGGAAATTTTTAGCAATCTTAAGACCACCTGACACTCACGAAATGATCCGTAAGCCGTTTGAAAAAAACCGCGCTTATCATGCACAGATGACTTCGCATTTCCTTCAGCCAAATTCAAAGATATCGATGAAGCAGCCCTATCGAGTTGCGTTTTCAAATTGCCCGTAACCTTGATTGTTTGGGTTTGATCGTAAAATTCTACTGCCAGATCCAGTGTTCTAAATGATTTCATACTTACTCCTTTTTTTGCTTTGAACTGCCCTTTACAAGGTGGGGGCCATGAGCGAGCGAAAAGGGAGTAAGAATGCAAATTCAATATTTACCGTTTGAATGTAAAAATCTTTGAGCAACCACATTAAATTTTAACAAAAAACCGGACCAAGCATTGGACATTAAATGCGATTCTGGTAAAATTCCTGAATAGGAAAAAGGTCATAGATTATGAAGGAACAGATATTAGTCCTCTTATATCCAGGTTGCATTAGTTACGAAGTCGCACTTGCTTCGGAATTGTTATCTGAAAAATTTCAAATCGTGACTGCCAGTCCTGAAGGTAGTCCGATCACTGAGGCAAGTGGTTTGCCCTTAGCAATTGAATTGAAATATTCCGAGGTAAAACTTGATAACTGCAAAGCTATCTTAGTCCCAGGTGGGGATCCGAAATCAATTTCCCAAAACAAGGAAATCGACCGAATTTTAGTAGAAGCGAATAAAAAAACTCTATTGATTGCAGGAATTTGTGCGGGTCCTTCTGTTCTCGCTAAAGCTGGCATTTTAAAAGGAAAAAAGATTGCTCATGGTTACGGTCCCGAGCAATTGGATTTCTTGAAGAGCATTTTTGAGGGTGTGAATCTAACCGACAATTTATTTGTCGTGGACGGCAATATAATTACGGCGAAGCCAGAGGCTCACATTGAATTTGCCGTTGAAATCGCCTGCAGGTTGAATGCAGTCGACGCCGCCAAATCAGGTCGTCTTAAAGAGTATTACCGAGGAACTTTAGGTCGAAAAATTAGACCTCTGGCTTTAGCTCTTATCCAAAACGAGAAAGGGCAAATACTACTCCATAAAGGTGTGGACTCCTCTAAAAACGAAACTTTTTATCGCCCACTTGGAGGCGGTATCGAATTTCATGAGAGCGGAAAAATTGCTGTTGAACGTGAAATTGAAGAGGAGCTAAATCTGAAAGCCCAGTCTGGTGATCTGCTGACGACGTTTGAAAATATCTTTGTTTATGAAGGTCGTCCTGGGCATGAAATGGTCATGTTATTTCCAGTCAAGTTTGAAGACCATACGGCTTATCTGAGAAATGAAATGGATATTGTCGAGAGCGGTAAAGTTATCAATAAAGCCGTCTGGCGCACCGTTGCTGAAATTGAATCGGAGGGTGCGAAGTTATACCCGGATGGACTAAAGGAAGCTTTAGGGAGGCCACGCATATGAGTGGTGAAACCAAAGCTAAAATCGACCAATTGAAAAACTCTAAATCGGAAGAAGATCGCAAGGAATGCATTCCACTTCTTCAGGAATATTTGAAAAGTAAACCTGACGACGCCGAGGCTTGGTATGATCTTGCAGGTTGTTTTGATTTTGTAGGCGAAGAAACGAAGGCGGAGCCTTGCTATAAAAAAACTTATGATCTCGGAGTGGAAAAACTATCAGTCGAAAAAAGATCGGGTTTCTATGTTGGCTTTGGCAGTACGCTGAGAAACAATTTTAAATTTTCTGAGTCTTCAGAGGTACTAAAAACAGCGGTCGAAAATTTTCCGAAATATCCTGCACTTGATATTTTTTTGGCATTTACTCTTTATTCAGAGGGAAAGTACAAACAAGCGTCGGAGCAATTGTTTAAGGCTGTTTCAAAGATTGAAGGAAAAGCATTCGACGGTTATGAAAAAGCAATTCATTGGTATACGGATCATTTGAATTCCCACCCCAAGCGTGAACCTCCAAGCGAAATTCATTCTGATCGACTAATATTGAGAGCAATTCGAGAATCCGACGCTGAATCTATTTTTGAGTATTGTTCTATTCCAGAGGTTTCTAAATTTACAACTTGGGAAGCTCATAAGAACTTAGACGATTCTATGAAACTGGTTAATTACGCAAAGACCAATTACCAGCGTCGGAAAATTTCAGGATAGTTGTCGTGTTTGATCAACACGCTTGTTGAAGTTTTATATTCGTACTTTGGTTTTGTTTTTCTTTCAAGGGATTTAATTT
>JAYVAZ010000398.1:0-4035 GCA_043750675.1 Pseudobdellovibrionaceae bacterium
TATACTTAAAGGGTAAAAAGAAATTGAAGGAGTTTGAAGTTGAGCAACACGGAAGCGGTTCAGGTCATACATTATCGAATTGATAAATGGTACGCCAGCCTTGATAAAGAAGTCCTTCTTAAGATTCACGAATTTTACAAACATCTATTAGCACAAAATAAATCGAACAATTTAATTTCGGTTGTAACTATTCCTAATGCTGACCTCGTTCACTTTGCAGACTGTATTGAGGCCGTAAATATAGTAAAACACTTGAATTTGAATATTGAAGAAATTTATGACCTAGGTAGTGGAAATGGTTTGCCTGGAGTTGTCTTTGCTATTTTGAACAAGAATTCAAAAGTTATCATGGTGGATTCTGATCAACGCAAGATAGAATTCTTGAGGCATATTAAACTCACGCTAAATTTGCCCAATATTGAAATCAAATTTGCTAAAATTGAAAGCCTTCCTGATAATTCCATTAAATTTGCCATTTCCCGAGACTTCGCTTCAATTCAAAAAGCGATTCTTATTACTCGCAAAGCCTTTGTTAAAGGTGGAGTTTATTTTCATATGAAGTCAGAGGAGTGGGGTTCAGAAATCATGCAGATTCCTACTCAACTTTGTACCTATTGGCTTCCGGGATTAGTTAAAGAATATAAGCTACCCATGGGCGAAGTTAAATTTGCCGTCGTTAAAACCGAAAAAATCTAATTTTAAAATAGAAGTTATCAAAAGTGTTCCACGTGGAACACTAATGTCCGCCCCCGGCGGGTTTAGATGGAGGATTTTGTTCCTTTAGCTCTTCGACTCTTGCTTTGTAGTTCCAGGCTCTAGGAATAACATCTCCTTTGCGCCTATCCATATAGTCTTTAAATTCTGCGGAATCGGGCCAAGGCTCTCCCTTGTTCATTGATCTACTATATTCAAGGGCATCTTTCATCTTGCGCGATTCAGAAGAAATTTCTAGGTACTTTTTAAGCTGTTTTAAATGTTCTATGCGGTTTTCAGAATCAAAAACTCTTTTTTGAGCGTATTTATTCTGTCCCGTCTGGGGGAGCACCTTCGCGAGAGCGCCTTTATGTTCTTCTAAAGTTTTACCCTCTTCAGTAATTTGTCCTTCCATTTCTTTAACCCTTTTTAATAAATCGAGATAAATAGGGTCTTTAAGCTCGGGATTAGGGTCCGGCTTGTTACAGGAAGCTAATAATAAGAGTAAAACAACAACGCAGTATCTCATGTTCCACGTGGAACATCGGTAATTTCATGAAATTTCTTGAATTAAAAAAAAAACAATCTAGATTTTATATACGGAGATAATCATGGCGAAAACAATATGTATTGCGAATCAAAAAGGTGGAGTTGGTAAAACAACGACG
This sequence comes from Pseudobdellovibrionaceae bacterium, assembly GCA_043750675.1. Classification (GTDB taxonomy): domain Bacteria; phylum Bdellovibrionota; class Bdellovibrionia; order Bdellovibrionales; family Bdellovibrionaceae; genus JAYSSX01. The sequence goes on from JAYVAZ010000398.1 coordinate 1,362, forward strand.
TCGGTTAATCTTGCTTCTGCTTTAGCAACAATGAAGCACAGAGTTTTATTAATAGACATGGATCCACAGGGAAACGCCTCTAGCGGCCTTGGCCTAAAGAAACATGAAGGACCAGATTTTAACGTTTATAATGTTCTTATTGGTGAGAGTAGTCTTCACGAGGCTACTCAGAGTACTCGAAATGAATACCTAAGAGTAGTCAGCGCAAATCCTGATCTTGTGGGAGCCGAAATAGAACTGGTTGATATGCCTCAGAGAGAGTATCGATTAAAAGGCGCCATCGCTGCCATCGCTAATGAATATGATTATATCTTAATTGATTGCCCTCCATCCCTAGGACTTTTAACTTTAAATGCACTAACTGCGGCCGATAGCTTTTTAGTTCCGCTACAATGTGAATACTATGCTTTAGAAGGCCTATCGCAACTATTAAATACTGCAGGTATTATCAAGAAAAACTTAAACCCATCATTACACATTGAGGGCATCGTTTTAACGATGTTCGATACAAGAAATAACTTAAGCCACCAAGTTGTTTCTGAAATTAAAAGCCACTTCTCTGATAAGGTTTTTTCGGCAATCATTCCTAGAAATGTCCGCCTCAGCGAGGCACCTAGTCATGGCCAATCCATTTTTGAATATGATGCAAAATCAATTGGCGCACTAAAATATTTAGAATTAGCACAGGAATTACACCTTAGATCACAGGCGTCTATCGAAAACAACTCTTACAGAGCGAGTGACCTAAATGTCTGATTTAAATAATGATATTTCAAACAAAAAACAAAGATTAGGCCGCGGATTGGGTTCATTATTGGGCGGGCAGGTGGCCAACGTTCCAACCAGCGGATTAGGACATTTCGGAAAAAGCCCAGCCGTAGGTATGGGCGAAAAAGCACAGTCTTCGACGTCAAATCAGGCTTCACCTCAAACACCATTGGACCTTGAAAATAAAATTTGGACAGTGGCCGTCGACAAATTAGTTCCGGGCGAATTTCAGCCGCGAAAAAGTTTCGAAAAAGAACCTTTGCAGGAACTATCACAATCAATAAAAGAAAATGGGATTTTACAGCCTATAATAGTTCGCAAACGTAAAGCCGGTGGATACGAAATCATTGCTGGTGAAAGACGCTGGAGAGCAGCTCAGTTGGCGGGACTTCATGAGGTTCCCGTTCTGATTAAAGACTACAGCAACGAAAAAACCTTAGAACTTTCTATTATCGAAAACATTCAACGCGAAGATTTAAACCCGATAGAAGAAGCAGAAGCTTATCATCGCCTGGCCAGCGAATTTTCTTTAACACAGCAACAAATTGCTGAAAAAGTCGGAAAAGATCGCGCTACTATAGCTAATAGTTTGCGTGTTTTGACCTTGCCTAATGAAGTACTAGAAATGATCAAAGAAAAGACTCTTTCATTGGGGCACGCAAAGGTCCTTTTGTCAGTTGACGACAGTGAATTGCAAGTAAAGTTTGCCAAGAAATGTCGCGAGGGGAAAGTTTCCGTTCGCCAACTAGAAAAACACATTCAAAGCGAAAAAAGGCAAATAACACCGACCTCTGAATTGGAACAACGTAAACAAGCGGCTATTAATAATGTTGCTGAAATGATTCAGAAAAAACTTGGTACTAAGGTAAATATTGAATACCATAAAGGGCAGGGAAAAATTCAAATCCATTTCTATTCGGACGAAGAATTTAACAGCTTAACACAAAAGATGACATAGATGATTGAAGCCGCAACAGAAAATTCGAAACAAAAATCCACGGAACAGGTGACCGCTATCTTGGATGTAGGTTCTAGTTTTGACGGTAAACTCACCTTTGAGGGTACTGTGCAAATAGGCGGCAAATTTCACGGTGAAATATTCACGCAGGACACTTTGATTGTTAACAAGGGCGCAGAAGTGAATGCACAAATTGAGGCCGAAACTATCATCATAAGCGGTCGCGTCGAAGGAAATATTTTTGCTCGTCGAAGAGTGATGATGTACCCACCCGCCGTATTCAAAGGGACAGTAACAACTCCAAGCTTAAAAATCGAAGAAGGTGTCGTTTTCGAAGGCGCATCTTATATGCCTAAAGGTTAGGCTAAGCCAACGATATAAATTGTTGCCAATTCGAACTGCCGATGCTAATTCGTCATACGTAAATTTCTTTTAAAAGGGAAAATCGAATGGCGATTCTTCAACAATTGGGTGTCAATCAGACCTTTTTTATGCAATTGGTAGTCTTTCTAGTCGGCTATCTAGCGCTGCATCTTTTTGCGTTTAATACGTACACAAAAGCAATGTTCGAAAGACAGAAACGTACCTCGGGCGGACAAGCTGAAGCCATTGAACTTATTAAAGTTACTCAAGATTTGACTGCAACCTATGAACTTGAAGCAAAAAAAATGAATACTGAAATCAAAAATATTTTTGATGATTTTCGTAATACGGCCACAAAAGAACAACAAACAATAATCGGTAAGGCCCGTGCTGAGTCACAAAAATTAGTCGAAGAAGCCCGCGCAAAAGTTGTTATTGAAATCGCGGAAGCAACCAGAAAACTTAAAGAAGAAGTGCCAAACGTGGCGCTTGCAATTAACACTAAAATTTTGGCAAAAAAATAAATATGAAAAACATCATCTTATTAACTCTTATTTCTAGTTTTGCTTTTGCTGCCGAACACGG
>JAYVAZ010000399.1:0-4520 GCA_043750675.1 Pseudobdellovibrionaceae bacterium
TCCATTTTCTGACCAGGAACTTCAAAAAAGTTTTCACCCATTTTGTTTAAGTAATCGAGAACCTTTGCTTGACCCTGCGTGTAATTATACGATTGAGCAAACGCAGAATTTTCGAATAGTTCCAGTAGCCAAAGTTTCTTATGCAGTGCCGTTTTTTTTGACCCATCACCGAAAAAATTTCTTTGTAAAACTTCGGTTTCTAAATAGGTGGGAAATAGATACTGCAGTCGGATGACAGCCAAAGAGGTGTCCACCTTGCCTCCCTTAGATTGAACAAATAATTTGTAATATTTGCCTCGGCTCCAATCAGCGGCTTCATAAACTTTGTAGTCTTTGCGGTCTTCCGTTTTCCAATTCAGATCACCAAATCCCTTTTTTATCACTTCGACAAAGTTTTCAACTGTCTTAAATTCTTCCTTGAATCGAATCATCGGTGTTTGTGAATTGGTAATATTTGCTACCGGAAAGAAGTCATTTCCGACATGGATGAATCGTGTTTGTAAATCAAAACTTTCTTTTGTTTTACTATTCGTAATGATTTTACCGGACTCATTCCACAAATTTTTAAAGTCAGAGGCGTAATTGGCCGAAGAAATTTGATCCCACATGACTATAGCAATGAAAAGAATTAAACCTCTCACTGGAGACTCCTTTGTTTGTCTATCTTTATTCTAAAATATTTTTCCTATTTTTGCCCAAAAAAGAGGAGTAGACCTAGACAAAGGAATAGTGATTAACCTAAAACGAATTGATTTGGTTATTCTCTGCGGTTCTAAGGGAAAAAAGAATCGTTTGGCGATTTTGCGTGGAACGTTTCCGCAAAAGGGAGTCGGCTACTTTTGCCGTTCCTACAGCGGTCGCCTGCGAAGTTCCGCTCATCCGGCCGAATTTTCCATTAGGCAAACTAGAAACGATATTTTCACCATCTAGAAATGCGTCTACTTTACCAACACCAAAATTGCTGAAGGCGGATATTTTTCCTTGCGGATCTTTTGATCCGATGACAAAAATATTTTTTAGACCGTAACTGGCTGGGAAATAGGAGACCTGATTTAAGTTGTGGGCTTCATTGCCGGCTGCGGCCACTACAATGATATGATTTCTTTCGGCTAGTTTTAAGACTTTGTTTTCTTCTTCACTAAAACCCGCACCGCCGCCGGAGTAATTTATTATGTCCACATGTTTTGCAATGGCATATTTGATCGCGGCGACGGAATGAGCTAGATTATTTTCGGTGCTTTGATTTAGGGAATAATATTTCAGCGGTAAAATTTTGATGTGTTCATGGTTGCGACTGTATTTTTTGATGATACCTGCTACATGCGTTCCGTGCCCATGGAAATCAAAAACATCTTTTGATTGGGTAGCGAAATTCCAACCCTCAAAGTCATCGACGAAGCCATCCTGGTCGTCATCGACTCCGTTGTTTTTTTTGTCCTTCCCGTTTTCATCCAACCCAATCTCTCCGGGATTTTGCCAGATCATTTCTTTTAAGAAGGGATGCTGAGTATCGATTCCGGTATCGATGACGGCAATGACCAATTCTTTCTGTTTAAGGGTCGCCTTAATTTCCTTCCGGTAAGTTTCGTTTTTTAATACCGAGTCCATTGCATAGGCTTTTCCGGCGATTAAAAAAGTTAAGTTCATTAGGACCGCTGTGCATTTTAGATTCATAGATCTCCCTTTGGGTTAAGAGAGGACCAGTAACGTGATTGATTTCCTCTGGTCAGAAACTATAAATACATTTAATGTGCCGACGTAAACCCAGTTAATGGAGATGTGAATAAATAGCCAATTAGACAGGTACGTCTAAGGTGAAGTTTTTGATTATACAGTTAAATTAGTTAGACAGCAGTGTCTACAAATCGCTGTACACCATTGTCCAAACTGGTGTTATGGCTTTTAGGCCACAGAAAGTTTTTTATATTCGGCGGCGATAGTGTATCGATTTCGACCATTATTTTTAGATTCGTATAATGCCGAATCGGCCCGTTTAATCCAGGATTCAACGGTTTCGTCTTTATATAACTGAGCAACCCCCATAGAAACGGTAAACTTAATTTTCCAATCTAATTGAACCAGGGTTTGTTTTTCAATATGTTCCAAGGCTTCTTTGGCCTTTATTTCGGCTTGTTTGTATTGAAAATCGGGTAAGATCACCGCGAATTCCTCGCCGCCAATACGGGCTACAAAGTGGTTTTCGAAGTTAAAGATCTCTTTTAGGCTGCGAACGCACTCTTTAATAACGATGTCGCCGATGTCATGTCCATACTGATCATTCACTTTTTTGAAGTGATCTATGTCCAATATAATCAACGTACATTGATTGTCTAACAAGTGCAGCATCTGGTGATGTTTTTGAATCTGTTCGTCAAAGCTTTTCCGGTTATACGCCCCGGTCAGGTGATCGGTACGCATGTTGTGATTGGCTTCGGTCAGCTGTTTTTTAATCGTCCGTAAATTGTTTTGCATCGAATCCATACGGCGACTGCGGCGTTGGTCTTTGCGGGTTTGCGATTCAATAAATGTATCAATAAACTCCCGTGATTGGTTTTTCAATTCCACAATGGAATTGCTTTCGACCGCTTCACGAAGTTTTTCCAAATGCGATGTGATTTCTCGATCCATATTGCTTTCGGCATGAATTTCATCGCTTAGCTGATCTGCGAAATCCCAAACAATATTCTTAAAATCATCGAAAGTTTTAAGGATGTAGCTGTATTCATCAATACGATAGGTCTGAAACCACTGTCGAAAACGGAACAATGATTTTTCGCTAGTGATCGGATCAATATTTAAAAGGCTTTGTGCAAACTGATCCAAAGTTTCGCGAGTTTTTCGAATCGACTGATGTTCTATTTCAAATAGATTTTTGTTTAGGATGTCGACCATAAACAATAAGGTGGCGCGATCTTCGGAAATTTCAGTATTGATTTCAGTCGTCGAAGTGTTACTGGGTTTCCCCTCAACTTCGAACTGATCAATCAGCTTTTTCATCCATTGTTTCAAGATTGCACCTCGCTTATCTTTATCGGTCAAACCACATAAAAATAGAGAGGTGTTCTGCTGGCGGTTGGTCTAGGAAGTTGTCCTAAACGGAAACACTCTATTTAAGAGTGTTTAGGATTTTATTATTTTTAGAACTCGTCGCAAGATTCTTGCTGTTTAATAATAAATTTAAATTGCTGTCGGTTGATTGATGGCCGTTAATAAAAACTTCTTTTTTAGTCTTTAAAGCAGAAGTGCTGTCATCTTCAAACTTTTGTTTAGTAGAGACTTCGTGAACTTCAACCGCCACTTTAAATTCTTCCATAGTGATGTTAGTGCGGGTAACTGCTTCGGTTTCAATATAAATGATTTTTTTGCCGTTTTCAGTTTTAGCTGTTCGTTTCTCTAAAACATCCGTCGTCATATTAAAAGGGATTTGTTTATCAACCAAGATTGTTGTGGTTCCCGCGGTTGGTCCGGTTTCAGTGCCGGCTTTCTTTTGAACGGCAAGATAAGATCCATTTAAAACCATTTTTACTAGTGAGTTCCCTATTGTATCCTGAGACATCGTTAAGCCGGTCATATTTGAATTAATTAATAGTCCACGTGATCCAAAAAGAGTTTGGAAATCTTTATTATTTATGCGGAAGCTGCCAACCAAATTACCTTTGCCAGCGGCTTTGCCATTGGCAGGATTTTTCGAATCCAGTTCTTTTACCGAAGCCGAAACATTATATCCTATAGAAAAATCAACCGGGCAAGCGGTTGAGCTTTTATTTGAAATTCCAGCCTCGAAGTTTTCAGTAACGTGATGGTTTAGCTGCAAGTTTTCAAAACCCTTTATGCCATTCGTTGGCAAAACAGAGTCTGTATGCTTGGTAGGAGCTTTTTGTTCACAATTTGCTTTGATACTTTTATAAAGTTTGTAACTAGTTTCATCTTGAAGTTTTAGGGCCTCTTCTTTGGCGGCAATTTCTTGGTCGGTGGCATTTACGTTGGGGAACAATAAGTCACCGGGAGGCATAATGTGTAGATTTTTTTGCGAAAAAGTTTCTTGTAGGATTTTTTTCTGCGCATCCGATAATGCAACACCTGGTTTTTGGGAAACGAAATTTAAGGAAGTTGGAATTTTCGTTGGCGATTTGATTTTATCGCTTACTTCCGGTTTTTCTTGCGCGCAGGCTACGATTAATAACGGGGTTAGAAGCAGGTAAGAGGCATTTAATTGGCTTAATATCTTTTTCATCGAAAATTCCTTTGTTTTTAAGTCTTAACGGGGCTTTACAGTTCAATAAACGTACCTATCGATCAAAAACGAATAAGAGAGCATAGGCAAACTTCTGCAGAATCTTTCTTTGAATTCAGCCTCTTAAAGTAGTTTACCTGAAATATATTAGCCATTAAACTGATGAACTAGTAGTAAATTGTGACAAAAACCGCTCTTATTTTAGGGGCTTATGTTCTCTGGGGGAAAATTTTGAATCTGTTTTTTAGGTTGTTCTTACCGACCTGGAAGTTCTTCGATAAAGCCG
>JAYVAZ010000400.1:0-1687 GCA_043750675.1 Pseudobdellovibrionaceae bacterium
AGTCTTTATTTTATCAAGGATTGTGATGCCGACAAAATTAGACCGGAGATAAAAGATGCAAAACGAAAATAATGAAGTTGAGCTTGTCATTGAGCCCAAAATTGAAAGCCGATTTGGTTTTCAACGACAAACAAAGTCCCTATCAAACAAAACAATTAAGCTTTTAATAGCCGGTGTTTTTATTTCCTTGGCGTCGATCATGTGGATTAAAACTCCTGATCAACCAGAGCACGAATCAAACGGTATCAAAACACCCGAATCCTCTGAAATTGGCTCAAACAACCAGGTCTCTGTTGAAAACTACTCAGCTGAACAGGAAAGCAATCAACTCAAAGAGAAAAACAAGCGCCATAAATCTAAACTCGTTATAAGGCTTCCAGGTCTTGAAAAAATCGATCGGTCTGGTCTAAATAAAATTCCACCGGGTAGCGAAGTCAGAGCAAAATTATTAACTGGTGCCTCCAATGGGTTGGTTCGTGTTGAGCTTTTGGAATCACTAAAAATAAAAGGTGAAACTTTCGTTGTAGCCGGTGAAACACTTATTGGCCAAGGCCAGTCTACTGATGATCGATTGTACATTCGCTTCAATCAACTGATTCATAAAGATGGCTCATTCGAAACAATTCAGGCTCAAGCCGCAGATGCAGAAGACAAAATCGCAGGATTAAAAGGATCGACCGTTTCAAGATACGCCATGAAATACAGCGCAGCTGTCGGATTAAATTTTGTCGGCGGCATGACCGAAGTTTTACAAGATAAAACTACCGTTGGACAACAAGCCGTTTCAACGCCAACGGCAAAAAATGCTTTACTCAACGGAGCCGGTCGCGCAGCGATTGAAATGGCCAATGACACGATGACAAATTTACGAAACCAACCACCTGCAATTAAAATTGAAAGTGGTTCGGAAATTATCGTAATTTTTGATGGCGCAATGTAGAAGAATATTGCTACGGCAATTTCTTAGTTTTTCTTAGTATCTTTTTCGACATAATCTCCGCCTGCCGATTTCAACTTTAATTCACCATTGCCAATTAAATTTTCAAAAATGCTTAATTTAATTGATGGCGCTGGCAAAAGTGACGCTGTAGAATCAGAAACACCCTTTGTAAAAATCGAATTATTCCCCTCAATCGAAAGGACGTCCGAAGTAATAGAGATCGATCCAATTGGCATGCTCATATGTAATTCGGCATTATTCAAAACAACTTCGTTTGCGTTTAGAACCGCAACTATTTCAGTCACTTCAATTTTTCCGCAGACGAATATTTTATCGACCATTGAAGCTACGGCACCAAATGTGTCAGTTATACCAAATTCATTGGGTTTATTTTTTGATTCAGTCATTCCTTCGATTCTTGAATCATCCTTAAGATCACAACCCACATTCAAGTAAGTTTCAAACTTTGATGGCTTATAATCATCTTTTCGTTTTAGATCAGCGTTTAATTTTGGTAAATTAGTTTTTGAAATTTCTGTTTTTGCAGCAGAAGCACCAACTGATTGTTCAATGCAAATTCTATTATCAGGAGTTCCGTCGGACTTAACTGCTGCTCCATTTAATGTAATTTCACCGGGCTGACCTCCTGCTTTTAATGATTTCAAAATATCTTCATACTTTTGATCCACTTTTATGTCTGGAGGCGTGTACTCAGTTTTTTTCACATTACAAGCTGACAAGCCTAAT
>JAYVAZ010000401.1:0-14052 GCA_043750675.1 Pseudobdellovibrionaceae bacterium
ATTACTAGGTCGTGTAAGTCTAAAACTTGATTCAAGTTATTAAGAATTGCACCAACATAGCTTTCAACTTCTTTATCTAAATTTGCTCCGTCTTTGATCTCGGCTGCATTGATAAATAATCCGCCTTTGTTTAATCCCATGATTAAACTGATTGATTTATTTATTGCTGCGTCCTTGATGTTGTCATCCGATAAAGCATCACCTTCAAGTACCTTTGTGAATTGCGCAGTAATTTTTTCTGCATTTTCCACTAGAGCTCTTTGTTGGGCAGCGGTTCTTACTAGGTCGTTAGTTACGACAGCTCCTTTGAAGCCCCATAATTTAACACCTTTAGGATCACCAAGGTCACTGCTTAATGGACTCACAACAAAACGATCTTTAACTGAATTGTCTAGATTGCTTCCTACCTGGAATAAACCAGAGAAGTTCGATTCTCTATCAATAGTATCTGCATCTAAGAAAATACCGGCAGCTAATAAACCGTAATTGCGCATCATTTCCGTTACCGTAAGTTTATTAGCCAACGGTAAAGCCAAATATTTCTTCTGGGCAAAAATGCGAGGGCGCATATTATCAGATACCAAAGACTTCAACATCGACAAAGTGAATGTCGAATCAACAGTATCTAAACCTAATAACTTCTCGAAATCGGCAAAAGAAACTTTTAGTCCGATGCTATCATATCTTGGGTGATCAGCTCCACGTTGAGTTAACACTAACAACGCAATAACTTTATCAAACTCGATACCACGAACGATGACTTCATCGCCTGAACCCGGACGGTGTTTATCTTTTAAAGACTTGCTTTCAATAACTTCAATTTCAGTTGTTGGCGGCGCACCGTTGGCTCCCGCGGCTTGATATTCAATCGCTTTAAAACGATCTAAGCTATAGAACTCAGAATCCACGTCAGCTTCGGGTGTGTTGATTACGTTGTGGAGCAATTTCAATGAAGCAATTGCAGCGTTAACGTTATCATCAATGGCTGCTTTTGAACCACCGTTGATTAATTGGTAGTAAGTCTCGTCCATGTTGATTCTTAAGTTTAATAAACTAGAGAATACACGGCTGATGTAACTATCTAATCCACGGATCTCGAAACGATGGCCAATATGATTTAAGATCGGGTAAGCCTGTTGATATTGCTCGATATTGTACTGAGCAATTTCAGCAGCCGTCGTGCCGACATCAAATCTTTGGCACAATGGGTTTCCACCAACATGCATATCTGTGCAATACGAATAATGTCTAGGCGGAATCACTTGATTTAAGTGATTCGCATTAAGATCCCACCAAGAACCATTCTTGCCGATAGTTGCTGCTTTATATTGTTCCAAAGAAACATCTAAACCGATTGCTAATTCAATTCGACCGGCATAAGCCGCTCTTAAAGCGTGAGCATCGTACGGACCAGGTCCGTTGTAATTTAAATGAGTGTCCGGAATGTAATCCATGATCGAAGAGTAATTTCTGTTTACATCTTCACTCTCAGAATCGAAACGGAAGTTCTTTTTATCGGTGTTACCCATAAAATTATGAGTTAAGCCCAACGAGTGACCAACTTCATGCGCCAAAGTTGTTGCATACCACTTAGCGAAAATCTCTTCAGTAGAAAGTTCTAATAATTCGCCAGTGTTACCCGGGAACAACATTTGCGCAGTGAATGCACAGTTCGCACCCATGTTGAATTTTTTCTCGAATTCGGCTTTCAAGGCCAACTTGCGAGAGTTTGCTGCTAATACGGCTTTTTGCGCAGGAGAAATTCTGTATCCCTCTTGGCTTAATGTATCCGAAGCTTTTAACATCTCAGTCGCAGTGATGGCTTCCATCAACGAAGGTTGAGTGTAAGCTTTCATTTCCATCGCTTTTTTCATAATCTTAACTAGGAAAGCGCGATCATTTAATTTAGTCAGCGCGGTGGACTTGTTAATTTCAGAATCAGCAGACGTCTTAATACCACTAACATATTTCTTCGCCACTGCAGCGATATTAGTCGCCGTTGCTGCCGTCGCGATTTTCGCAGCCGAATTTTCATTAGCCGCCGTTCCTGCCGCTAAAAATTCCGCTATAGAAATCGAACCATCAGCCGGTTTGCCTTCTGCCGCTAACTTTTCCGCAGCTTCTTTTTCTTTAGCTAAACGATCTTCTAAATCTTTTCTAGCTTGTGCTTCGGCTTCCGCTTTTAAATCGCTGTATTCTTTTTGGATCTGGGCGATTTCTTTTTCATATCCTATGTACCATAACAAATTACCGCTATACATAAGAACGTTATTCGCTTCTACTTTTCCCGAACGTGGATTCGGAGCCGGTTGAGACATACCCAACAAACTAGAATCCAAGTTGCGCTCGTAATTCCAGATGTAATTTCGGTCCAAATCACCTAGGTGACCGTAAGGAACGTCTACACCATCGATTTGTAAATCAATGTAAACACCATCAGCGCGATCTAATTTAGTTCCGCGGAAAGCGAATTTTAAAGTTCTATTCCAATCGTCCAAAACTTTACGAGTAGTATCGATTAATGCTTCACGGATTTTTCCTGAAGCCGGTAATCCACCTAAAACGTAAGTCATTTTTTTATTTTTATCAAAAAACGAAGCTTGAACCATTGGGAAAGCGCGTTCCGTGTTTGTGTTTAATAAACTTCCGAATTCGTCTTGTTCTTTTTTACCCATAGTGAATACACCAAAACCTAAAAGGTTCTGCGCACGGAAAGGTAAATCCATTGTGATCAACTGATCGTTTTCTTTTTTGTTTTCTCTTAAAGAAATACGTTCACGAATATTGAAGGTGCCTTGTAGGCCCGTATTCCAATACTGTTGCATTTGGTAAACTGACATACAATCAGGAATGAATGTTTGAGTGCTTGCGATAGAGAAACTCAAAACGCCTTCTTTAAGACGTGAATCCACGTCTTTTATTGCGCTGTGATCGGTGCTACGGAAGCACTGTCCGTCTGAAATAAAAGATAGAGGTGACGTGATTGAATCAATCGCGTTGTCATTTAAGTCAATTTCAACAAATTCAGCCTCTTCTTTAGAAACAATTTGGTATTTTGGAACCAATGATTGGTCGTTTTTTGGACGACCAATGTAGATCGCACGGAATGACATTAATTCTTCACGATCTAAATCATTTGGAGCTTTTACACCATTAACGGCCAAAACTTTGCGAACCACTAGACGATCTTTTTCAAGATCCAGTTTTACCAATTCCATTTCGCCGCTGGCACCTGGGCCAAACGCAGTCACGGAAGAAGCGGCGTCTTCGAAAGTTCTTCTTAAGAAAAACTCTTTACCTTGTAGGTCAGAAATTTTCAAAGCATCAGCAGGATCAAGTCGCTTTAATAACTCTAAAGAAGAAGGAGATACCGATTGATTTTCAGAAATTTTAACTAAAGTTACCGCTGTTTTAGCTGGATCCACGTCTTCTAATTTTACAGAAGTGGAAGCAACACCTTCAGAATTAGCGTTATCTAATTTTGCTTTTACAAATGAAACTGGAACAGTGTAAGCCAAAACGGCTACGCAGTCTTCTTTGTCGGCTAAATCTAATTGAGCCAAAATGTCAGCAGAACACATTCCAATAACTGAAGGATCCGAATTAGATTTGATTTTCCTTAGAAGTGATTCATCAGTTATAGAAGAAAGTTTTACGATTCGGTAAATCATTAATCTTGCGTCAGCGCCGTTGCCTTTATCTAATTCTGAATAAACTTTTCCGTCATCTTTTCCAAGATTAGAAAGGCTTAACTGACCTCGTAAATCAGACAACTGAGAGATTTTTTTGTCGATTTTATCAATTAAGTGAACTTCTTTTAAAAGTTCTTTATTGTTTTCATCAGCGTCAATTTTTAAAAGATCTTCTGGAAGAGTAGAAATCTGCACATGAGTGGCATCCTCAAAAGCAGTGGTGCTTAATTCCAAATTAGTTGTGGATTCGCCGTTTGATTTTTGTTTAGCGATGACACCATATTTAGAAATGGCAACCTTATAAACCGGAACGACAATCTTGCCATTCTGTTTTGAAGAGAGTTGTTGTTCTAAAGTTGTTAACTCTGAAGAGTCAGATACCACTTTAGAGATATTTACGTATTTTTGATTGACGGTAATCAACAATGGGTAAGTTGATCCGACTTTACCGCTTAATAACTTGGATTTGATCATTTTTGATAAAATCGCAGGTACTTTAGCATTCTTAACTTCAACCAAAGGTTTTTCGTTATTTGCTAAAGACGGTTTGTTCGAAGCTTCATTCGCTGCCACTTTGGCCATTTCGCCGTTCGGCTGGGCCACTTCGATTTTGTATCCACTTGCCGTTAATTCGGAAATAGACACGATAGAAGCTGCTTCTTTTTCATCTTGAAAAGACGCGGCTTTTTCTTTTGTACAGCCATTCAGTAGCAATGCCAGCATACTGAGTGAAGCTAAAAGAACTCTCATTTGTTTCATACTTTTCTCCCATTAAATCACTTAATATGTATAAGTGAGACCTAAACTAATTGTTGAATTCGTGTCGTCCAATAAATCGTACTCATACTGACCGGAAAGATTGCGGCTGTTTACCACCGGCAATCCAAGGGCGTGAGCAACGCTAAAGGCAACTTGTTTACTTAATTGAAAATCAATTTCTTCCGAGTGACTGTAGTATTCGCGAAGGGCACCTTCGTAAGTCCAGCGATTGATATGATTGATATCTACCACTACAGAAACAGTGTCGTTAAAAGAATAATCTAATTCTAATGCCTGAGTCGAACCGTACTGGTTGTTCATCTTGCCACTTAAAGCCGTTTCATATTTGTGGACGTATCGAATTCCGTTTAGGATGAAAGTAATTCCCAATGGTCCGGAAACGCTCTCATCTAATTTCACACTAGAGGTTACAGCAACACTGTATTGCTGTTGTTGCGAAATTTTTTGCGCGCGATCTTGCGGAACGGTTAATGTGGTTTTTAACGCAATCGGTGTCGCACCTAATTTAAGTCCTAAAAACGAAAGACCAACATTGGTTCTTCCGTAATCAGAATCTTCGGGGCGATTGATATCTTTAGAGTATTCAAATAAAGAAGAAATTCTAAAACGATCATTTAATTTATACGAAGGATTAAAAGAGAAATCCCAAGAAGAGTACTCAGCGCCGTCGTTAAGACGATACAGAGAATTGGATCTTCCAATTCCTAGCAACAAAGAAAAGTTCTTCGTTGCTTCCGGTTTTGTTTCGATAGGCGTGAGACTTAAAGAATTCGTATTACCGATTCCTGGCGCTGCTGATTTGGATTCAATGCCGACAGGTACAGCTGCGCTGGCTGCGGGTTGCGTTTCACTTGCTTCTACAGACGAAGCGTTTGATTGTGCTGTCGTTTGAGTTACCGGAGCAAACGTCATTTGAGCAAAAGCAATCGAGGCGCAAATAGCATGCACAAGTAAAACAATCGCAATCGTTTTAAAAATGAAGGCTAATTTATTTCTCACTGTTTGCTCCTAACGGTCACACTTGTTTTCAGTGGTTGGTATCAAAAGGAATCTGCTTTTAACCCAATCTAAACTGCAACTACCCTAAAGCAGAAACTATGCCTGTGCTTAAAATTTGTGCTACAAATCCTAATCTTGCATAACAAATGCTTATGGGCAGTTTCTTAACGCCACGCACAATATAGGTCAAAATCGGTTTCTATTCCATCGAATTAGTCTTTATAAAATAAGGAAATTTTTATTGGGTAGAAAGTTCACTATCCATAAGCAAAGCTTATAATAAATATTTTTTTAAATTGTCTAAAAATTTGATAGTAAAAGGGTTTTAGAATACGATTAATTCGGTGAAATTTAAGGAAATTATCGTATTTACAGATGGGGCTTGTTCGGGGAATCCAGGCAAGGGTGGATGGGCTTCTATCATTGCTTACCCTGATGGCGAAATTCAGGAGCTGGGCGGCGGTTATGACCAAACCACCAACAATCAGATGGAATTAATGGGCCCAATTAAGGCACTCAAGCACATTAAAGAAGACAGCCCAGAGATCATCATTTATACCGATTCCGTTTATGTCATCCGTGGCATTACACAGTGGATTTGGGGCTGGCGCCAAAAAGGCTGGAAAACCGGCGAAGGCCTTGAGGTCGCCAACAAATCGTATTGGCAGGATCTTTTTGACCTCGTCTATAAGAAGTTTGCAGTTTCTAAGAATGTCGGGAGCGGCCCATCTGGCGCGGCGGCTACGGTAGGCCCTAAGGGCGCGACAACTGGTGTGACGACTACAGGATCGAAAAGTAAAACCCTCGTACGATTCCAGTTTGTTCGTGGACACAAGGGCGTTCCTGGCAACGAACGCTGTGATGAAATCGCCGTCGGTTTTACCAAAGGCCGCTGGGTTGATTTGTATCAAGGCCCACTTCTGCGATACCCGGTGGCGATTTATGATATTCCTGAAGATGAAGCGCTCCCTGAAATCAAAGCTAAAGTAGAAAAGAAAACGGCTTTCTCATACCTTAGCTACTTGTCAGGCGTGGTGTATCGACATTCTGATTGGGGAAGCTGCGAGCGTAGGGTCAAAGGACAATCCGGAGCCAAATTTAAAAAAGCAATGAGTCTTGAAGACGAAAGTAAAATTTTATCCGAGTGGGGTTTATCGGCTTCCACTCCTATCAAAGAGTAAACTATGGAAATTAAAGATTCGCATATTATGATTACGGGTTCAAATCGCGGTATAGGTCGCGCAGTCGCCATGTCCTGCGCCGAAGACAAGGCTCATTTGCATTTAGTGAATCGAACTTTAGACGAAGAACTTAGTGCTGAACTGACAACAGCCGGGGCGGCCTCGGTTACAAACTATATTTTAAATTTAAGTTCTGGATCCGAGATTCAAAAATTTATCGAAGCCAATAAGGCATTGCATTTAGATATCCTATTTAATAACGCCGGACAATTGACGGGCGGTTTATTAGAAGAACAAAACATCAACGACATCAATTCCATGCTACAAGTAAATGTAAATGCGTTGATTCATTTGACCCATGGTTTTTTACCCGGGATGTTGCAACGCAAACGTGGAAAAATTATTAATCATTCCAGTGTTTCTGCGATCATGCATTTTCCTTGTGCTTCTACTTATGCCGCCTCCAAAGCTGCGGTTTACGCTTTCACCCAGTGTTTGCGGGCGGAACTGAATGGAACGGGCGTGACTACTTTAACCCTGATTACGCCTGGAGTAGAAACGCGAATGTACGCTGACATCGCGAACAAATATGGAAAAAATATGGATCTTTCCTTTTTAAAAAGTATGCCGGTGAAACAATATGCGTTGCGCATCCGTGAAGCGATTCTAGAAGACCTTGAACAATTACAACCGTCGGGAGTTTCGGGGTTGGGTGTGAAGTTCGCGCAGTTTTTTCCTTTTGCCTTTGAAAAATTGGCCGTGAAAAGTTTTAAACGCTGAGGGCTGATCGCCGATTGCGAAGGGCCCGGCGTAGAACGATAAACGAAATTTAGAATTTTGCCAGAGGTGCTTATGCATACGGGTTCTTGTCTTTGCGGAAAAGTAACAATCGAAGTTTCTGGCGAGTTGCGTGCACCTGATGGTTGCCATTGCACGCAATGCCGAAAACAGACAGGTCATTTCTTAGTATCTACCGATATTCCTCGCGCCGCTTTGGCGGTTCACGGAAGCCAGTATGTTAAATGGTTTCGTTCCTCCGAAAAAGTTCAACGTGGATTTTGTTCGAATTGTGGATCAACCTTGTTTTGGGATCCTTTAAGCGGTGATTGGACCTCGGTAGCGATGGGCGCCTTCGATAGTCCCACCGCTGTGAAATTGGATAAACATATTCACGTTGTCAGCAAAGGCGACTATTACGACATTAACGACGATCTTCCGCAGTTTCTGACTGTACCTCCGCGCCCAGGGCGCTGATAGCCACGCTCGGATACAGATAGATACCTTATCTTTGGCACTCTTCTTAGTTTCTGCCCGCAGATTTCAAATTCTGAGGCGTCCTATGATTTGCTGTCTAACTGAGTTGCGGAAAAATACTCAAGCGCGCTCAACCTTATCTTTTTTAACATCCACTTCAGCGTTTGTTTCAAATAACAAAATAAATTCAAAAGTTATTGGGCAACGTCTCGATATTACTAACAAAAGTAAAGATAATAATTGACAAATTTCACCTCCTTAATTATATTGCCCGTGTATGCAACTTAATTTAATTCCAAAAAATAAACTTCGCACAATTAAGGCTTACAGTCTAGGCGGAACCTCGATAAAGCAACGCCGGAAAATTAAACGCCCTCTCATCAACGGTTTGGCGACTCATGTAGTTTTTAAATCTTCAAAAGCCATTGGAGATCTTTCCTTTTATACTCATAAAAAACTCGTCGCTAATCTGCTAATAGAAAAATCCCGGAAGTTTTATATCGAAGTTTTGGATTGGGTAAATATGGGAAATCACCTGCATTTGAAAATTCGGTTCAAAGATCGAAAATACGTTGGCATGTTTCTAAAATCGTTTTCGGCGACGTTGGCGCGCAAAATTACTGGTGCGAATAGAGGAAATCGATTCGGAAAATTTTGGGATGGATTGGTTTACACGCGCGTTTTAACTTCCAAGCTGGAAGAATTAGGTATCAAGGGATATTTCGAAGCCAATCATCGACAACGCGAATACGGATATGCGGAACGCGAAGTTTACTTGAAAAGATTTAATCAATTTCTATATCGATTGCGGCGAAAGCGCGCTTTATCAGTTCCTTATTCGCAGCACTAAGTCTGCCCGGCTGAACATCGATACGCCAGGACAATGGCGCCAACGAGCAATTTTCCCGGCTGAGCTATAAATCCAAGTGTACTAGGTCAACTCCAGTTCTGTATATATCAACGCGCGGTCACTTCCAATCGACGGCGTTCGCCTGGCTTCACAGCAAAGCACCAGGGCACCAATTCACATGGGCAAGGTAGCTCTCGACTTCTGGCGGAGCTGCACACTAAGGCTCTATTCTTGAAACAATTTCATGATATTTTCCACTTTGTTGTCCGGGACAACACTATGTTGTCCAAAAATTTGCTGTACCTGTGAATTTCCATTATAACGGTCACATGTTAAGTCAGAACGAAACATTACAACATATTATCCAGACCAAACTGGCACAAATTTTAGAACAGAATCCGCATTTTTCTTTGCGTGCTTTCGCTAAAAAATTGAATGTGAGTCCATCGCATTTATCGCGGGTGTTGCGTGGCCAAAAAAGCTTTTCTTATCAAAGCTCTTTACGTTTGATTCGGGAGTTGGATCTATCCGAAGCGCAGGGAAAAGTGATTTTAGCGGCTTTCGATAAAACTAAAGCTCAAAAAACTGAAAACTTAAGTATTATTGACCAAGACGAAAGAAAACAAAAGATCCTCGATTTCGAAATTTTCCGATTAATTGCTGACTGGTACCATTTTCCCATTTTGGAATTAATTCGTACCAAAGAGTTTAAATCAAATGAAAATTGGATCGCTAAACGTTTAGGTTTACCTGTTCCGATCGTATCTTTAGCACTGAATCGGCTTGAGCTTTTGGAATTGATTACTCGTAAAGACGGAAAAATCAAGTTAACCAACGGTGAAATTTTAAAAACGGCCGATGATATCCAAAATATCGCCATTAAAAAACATCATACCCAAATGTTGGAAAAGGCTACAGCCGCGATTGAAGAACAAGCTGTCACCGCGAGGGAATTTCAAGCATTGAATTTAAACTTCAACCCCGAAGAGTTGTCGGAAGCCAAAAAAATGATTCGCGCTTTCTGCAAAAGCTTTAATAAGAAGTTTTCTAAAAAGCAGGGAAAAGAAGTCTATCAACTTAATTTACAATTATTTTCATTAACAAAGGATATTCTATGATAAAAATCTTATTTAGTGCCGTGTTGGCATTATCACTGACCGGCTGTTTAGACCTAAGCAGTATTAACGGAGCCAAGAAATCATCAAAGTCAGGCAAACCGCAAGAAACTTCCGAACCAAACTCGGGAACCAATTCTCCAGGTTCTGTAGCAGGTTCGGCGCCAAAGACTGATCATCAGGTCGGTAATGGCGGAGGCGGAGTTTGTTTGGGAGGCGATTGCAAGACGCTTGCGGAAGCGGGAGTTAAAATTGATGGACCGGAGGAGATCTATTATAACCTTTCTACGGAGCTTTCAACAAAAGTTAAGGAAACTTTGAACCGTCTGCCGTTGGCTTCTTATCGCGAGACACTGCTAAAAAAAATTATGGGTGTGGGAAAAACCTACCGAGTGGTGGAAGTAGTAGACACGGAAAAGTTAGAATCAATACGCCTAAAGTATGCTAGTGTTTTACAGGAAATAACTAGCACAGTGAAAGTAGAGGATGTCGAAATATTCGCCTTCGCGGGTCCCGAAGAGGGCTATAGTTTTATAGGTGAAGATTCGCAAACCTACCTACTGCCAAAGTTCTTTCAATTAAGTTTAGAACAACAGGCGAAAATACTTATTCATGAAGCCAACGTAAAAATATACAGCAATGATTTAAGCGAAACCGACATCTTAAGGCTGGCATTAGAATTTGACGGTTTGGCGCAAGACCTGTTGAACGATCCTACCTTGATTTTAAATAAAAAATTTCGAATAGATCGTTGGGAAGAGCTATGCGCAGGAATGGCTCATGAACTTAAAATTTTTCGTCCAAGTAGTCGGGTGAATTGGATAGCTTGGCTATTTGTAAACAAAGGATTGTTGTTCGAAGGTGGCAAAGCCGGAACCTTCTCAACATATAGTTTAGGTTTTGAGGCCAGCAAGATTGCAGCAAACTATACAGTGCCACCTGCATTTTTAAGACTTTTTAAATACGACGAAAATTTTTCTTTGGACTATAAAACTATTACCAATTGGAAAAATATATTGTCAGAAGAAACTGCGATAAATATTTGTCAGGAGAAATTGCAAGGTGCGGAGCGGACTATGGTAGCCTATCCGGTGACCGATGATTTAGCAAATATAAGAATGATTGCGATTAGTTGTCAGATGATCAACCAGATGACAAATCCAGAAATCTATATCGAAGTAAAGGAAGTAAAGTAGTTATGAAAAATTCACTAATGTTACTGTGCATCCCATTAATTTTTGCTGCGTGCCAATCGACGCAATATCGGGAACCAATTAAATTTAATCAGGATGAGGTCGCCCAATTGATAGAAGCCGGATCTCGCGATTTAAAAACTGGTTATACCGAAAGCCTGGGCCCTCGTAGATATACTTATTGCAGCCTAAAAAATAATGTCGGTGAATGTGCTCGGGTCATTTGTAAAGAAGATAAAAACGAGCGGACGGGTTTGGCTTGCGAGGCCTACTTACCTTTAGATAGTGAAGGCACCACAGACACTAAGAAGGTCTCGGACTCTAAGCTGATAGAAAACTCATTGAACAGTGCAGTCAGCGCATTTCGATCGAGTTTAACATTGGTTGCGGAAGAGGCAAAGCGTAATCCTGAATCAGCTGAAAAGTCTTTGGAAAAACTTTGTTGGACGAATGGGGTTTTTTGCAAGCGTGGTCTTAATAATTACCCTGAATATAAGATCAGTTTACCAAATGATCAGAGAGCCAAAATCTACGAAACCGAATTTCTTGCACAGGGAATTGTGGCCACGAAGATCAGCGTATATATCAAGTAGTCTATTTTACGTTCGGATTCAAACTGTCCGCATTTTTGAAAACCAATTGGGCCGAGCCAACGGGTCCGGTGATGGTGACTTTGGACTCTTGATTTTCTACTAATGAAATCGCAACCGGGAAAGTCACTTTGTAAGGGGTGCTGAAACGGTTGAAGTTGGGGTATAGGGCCAAAGTTTCGGTCGGAAGCGTTTTAATTTTTATGACTTTGGCTTCGTATCGTCTTCCGCCAGCATCCAAAAATACCTTCCATAAGGTTTTGGTTTTATTTAAATCATTATTTTTTGATTCGGGAGTGTAAAGGCTAAGGAAGAAGTCGGTTTGTTTTGCCAAACGATCTTCATTTTTAGATTTTTCATTGTTATAAATATCTTCGCTCCATTGATAGATCCGCGCATTTTCATCTAACTGCATGCGACTGACAGGAGTATTTAAAAAAGTCATACTTAAATCTAAAGTGTTGTAAAAACCATCATAGATTTGTTTTCGATCGGAAAAAGTTTTAACAGCTTTGTAGTATTCGTTTTCGTCGACTAAATTTAAAGTTGGGTGCGCAGGAAACTTCGTTGCACAAGACAAAGAAAAAAATTGGCAAACTAAAGCAAGACTACAAACTATACCGAAATCTAAAAACTTAAAGTAATTGCGCATACATAAATTTTAAAACAGGCAGCATTTGGGTCAAGCGAAATCGACCTCGAATCAAAAACGAAGCGTTAACTACGCCGCCCTTACCGACGAATGCCTAGTTTGGAAATTTGCAAAAGTTGTTTGCGAATGCCTATTCAGATGGTAGCCAATCTTGCGCCTTTGTATTAAGGCGTCGCATGTCTACGGCGCCAACAAGGCAATTACATTCGCACCGAATGTCAGCGCTACAACCGCGGCCCGCTACCACGAAGCACGATGGTATCTTTGGCGTTGCGGTTTTTTTGTTCGTCCTCGTTAGGATTCAGCGAAACGCTCCAGTCCGCCCAAGGATAATCCAAATTGTAATGAATTCCGCGCGACTCTTTTCGCATCAATGCACACTTGACTGTCAGATCAGCAACAATAGCGATATTTCGGAGTTCGACGATGTCACTGTGAATTTTAAAATTTGAGTAATAGTCGGTCACTTCGGTAAGAATATTTTGCAGGCGATGTGCGGCTCGGTCCAATCGTTTGTTCGATCGAACAATCCCCACGTAATTCCACATCAATCGTCGAATTTCTTCCCACATGTGAGTGATCACGATCATTTCATCGGCGTCTGATTGGTTAGGTTTTACCCACGGCTGTGGGTTGACTGGATAAATTTCCAAGTTAGAAAAATTCTTTTTTATTTCATTACAACAATTTTCGGCCATCGCTAAACATTCCAATAAAGAATTGGAAGCCAATCGATTCGCTCCGTGAAGTCCCGTGCAGGCTGTTTCACCCAGGGCCCAAAGATTTACAATATCGGTCTGACCGTTGTAATCGGTGACAACTCCGCCACATAAATAGTGCGCAGCCGGAACAACTGGAATTGGTTGTACCGACATATCAATGCCAAATTCTAAACAACGTTGAAAAATGGCCGGGAAGCGAGTTTCCAAATATTTACGATCGTGTTTGCGCATATCCAAGTAAACACATTCGTCGCCTGATTTTTTCATTTCGGCATCTATGCTTCGGGCAACAATATCGCGCGGAGCCAGGCTGCCCATTTCGTGATATTTTTTCATAAAGGCATTTCCCCGTGAATCAACTAATTCACCACCTTCACCCCGCAAAGCCTCGCTAATTAAAAAATTTCGCGAATCCTTGTGATAAAGGCAAGTGGGATGAAACTGCATAAACTCTAAATTGGCAATACGTGCGCCGGCTCGGTAAGCCATAGCGATGCCGTCGCCGGTAGATCCACTCCAATTGGTAGTGTACAAATACACTTTTCCGGCGCCGCCAGTAGAAAGAACAACTGTCTTGCCTAAAAAGATTTTTACTTCTCCAGAATTTTTATCTAAAACGTAAGCACCTATGCATTTGGGTGGAGCCATGTCAGTGGTCATTACTTGTTTGTTCAAAATTAAATCGATGGCAAAGTGATCTTCGAAAAACTGAATCTGAGGATTTTCTTTGCACTTTTGCAATAAGCGTTTGTGGATCTCGGCACCAGTAGAGTCTTCAAAATGTAGAATACGTCTTTCCGAGTGTCCGCCCTCACGTGTAAGGTCAACACTCTGCGACGCGTCTTTAAGGTCGAACTTTACTCCCCAGTTCAATAAATCATCAATTCTTTCAGGTGCTTGTTTAACATAATTTTCAACTGTGTCCCATTTGCACAATCCAGCTCCGGCGCGAAGAGTATCTTTGATGTGACTTTCAAAGCTATCAGACTCCGACATGACGGCCGCGATTCCGCCCTGGGCCCAA
>JAYVAZ010000402.1:0-1860 GCA_043750675.1 Pseudobdellovibrionaceae bacterium
TGGACACTACCTGTTCTGCTTTCGTCTAAAGATCCTCATTTGAATCAATATGATCCAACTGCTGTTAACAAAATCTCAATTTGAGACTTCAATTCAAAAAAAAGCACAATCTGCCAAGTTTTTTCAATTGAGATGGGAATTTTGCGTTCAGCAAGCTAATCTTAAAAGATGGGTGCCAATCAAATTCCTCCATTTCAACGACCACATATTTTTGGCTATCATGATTACTGTCTGTTCCTAAAAGATTGGTTTCAGTATTTAAAAACTGTGGATGCCGGTTCATCCCTACGCAAAATTGGCAAAGATGCCGAAATTTCTGCCGCCTATTTATCACTGGTGTTGGCTAAAAAACGATTTTTAAGCGCTCGACTTGCCTCTCAGCTTGCTGAAGTTCTGCAGCTTAACTCTTCCGAAAAGAAATTCTTCAAGCTTCTGGTTAGCTTGGCAGACTCTGGCCACCTTCCTGACCGACTGAAAGCATTTCAAAAAATAAAAAATTTTTCGGAATATCAGGGCTCCAATGATAATCAAATTGAGGCCTTTAAATATATGTCTGAGTGGTACTACGTCGCTATTCGAGAGCTAGCGGCTCATCCTGAGTTCAGTGATGATCCTAAGTGGATCCAAAAACAGCTGGTCAAACATGTCCCAACAAATAAAATCAATGAGGCCTTAGAGTTTTTATTAACCCGCGGGTTCATCGCCAAAAACGCGGATGGCAGCTTCCAACAGCCCACGCGAAAGCTCGACTGCAACGGCGGGGTTTATCAAATTAGCCTGAACCGATTCCACCATCAGATACTAGAGCTTTCCGGTGAACTTCTTGATCGATTAGAAAAAGAAAAGCGATATTTAAGTGGCTACACATATATGATGTCGCCCAAGTCATTTGATGAAGTCATTGCTTTGTTCGATAACATGAGAGAAAAACTCAGCGCTATTGAAGATCGTGACCGCACTGATAAAAGTGAAAAAAAAGTTTATCATACTGAGTTTATTACCATTCCTCTTTCCGGAAAAAACTAGAATTAAATTAACCATGGGAGGCTCATTTTGAGACTATTTAAATTGAACAAGGTTTATCACTTTACCCATGTTAGACTATTATTATCTTATGAATGGACTGTGCAATTGACAAGACTACTAAGGTCTACAAAAATTTTCAAAATTCTAGGCACCAGCGGCCTATTGATTTTTCTTACATTCTTTTCCGGTTGTAATAACTTATTACGTAACCAGAATTTCAATAGCACAGGCGGAAGCAGCAGTGGCGTTGTATTTGAAGGCACCGCAAGCGGAAATCCCGGAGGCGGTGTAATTTCTTTTAATCTTGTTTTTAATACCGTTCTTAAAAACAACTGCCTGTCTTGTCACAATCAAAATGATGCCGCTGGTGGCATTCGATATGATGATTACAATTCTACCTTACAGCATGGTGGGCTCAGCAGCCTGCAAAGGTCTTACTTAAAATACGTAGAGCCTTCATCGAAATGCAAATCCATATCACGTGCTGATATGGATTTAGTTCGCACCTGGATTGAGTTTGGCACGAGTAATTAATTCAAAGGCGTAGGTTCTCAGGCATTAGTAATTCAAGACTGCTATGACTGATGCAGAAAACCAATCAATAAAGCTCATTGTAAGTAGCGCTGAATTCTCGCAGATCTATGCCGACCATATCCACTACTACATTTATCCGGATGAAACTGTTTCAAATGGTAACCAACTGGTATGGAAAGAAATCACCGAAAAAATTGCATCGAGCTGGAAGCTTAAAAGAAAATAGTTTATAATTAGCTGGGACCGCAAGAAAAGTTACTAAGAAATTAAGTTGGCTCAGGAGGGTCGACAGGGTCCGCC
>JAYVAZ010000403.1:0-9082 GCA_043750675.1 Pseudobdellovibrionaceae bacterium
TTTCGTTGGGAAGTCTATGACAGGACCTTGGAAATTAAGGAACAAACTAAAATTGGCCCGTGTAGCTAACGGTGACCTGACTCAACAGCAGTTGGCCGATTTAGTCTCCTGTTCACGGCAGACTATTATATCAATCGAAACTGCGAAGTTTGTTCCTTCTATAGAATTAACATTAAAAATCGCGAAAGCTTTGAATACACCCATAGACCAAATTTTTTATTTGGAAAATGAAGATATAAATTCTGAAGAAAAAACATAGAAGAGGTTTGATTGGAAAATTTTAATTTATTAAGACTGATTATTTTACTAACCGTCATCATCTATTATGTTTTTGAATACTTCGATGAAAAACAGATTGCCGATGAACGCGAAAAACTAATTCAATTAAAAACCTATGAACTTGTTCACAAAGTTACAACGGCGGCTTTGCTGTTAGTCGCTGTTACCTACGTACTAATTCCAACGATGAATGCCTTGATTCCTGTCCTTGTTCTGGTCTTTGCCTTTTTATATACCGAGATCATCGGTAAAATCTATTATCGTAAAAAGTTTTAAAGTTTTCCCGAATGGATAAGCTGCGCTAACTCAATGGCTTTCGAATTTGCACTAACTAAGATAAATAATAAAAAAAATCCGATTTTTATTTGGCATTTAACCATTTTTTTAAACGGTCACTTTTTAAAGCTAAAACAACTAAAGCAGTAACCAACAGGGCGACACTGATTACAGTAGAAATGGAAAGGCCAAGAATGTTTTCACCGCGAAAGTCATCGCGGTAAGGTTCCACGATCAGTCTGTTAATACAATGGTAGATCACCCAGCAAATAAAAAACTGACCTGATTTTACTTTTTTATTTCGGGTTTTTAATAAAATTAATAAGGCAAACAACTCTAAAAGGCTGGAATAAATTTGAGTAGGATGGCGGTAAAATCCCCAAGGAAAAGAGTGATAACTGCCATAACAACAACCGCTGATATAACATCCGATTCTGCCGAATGCGTAGGCTAAACTGGCAAAAACGGTAAAAAAGTCGGCCCATTTCCAGAAGTTTTCTTTTTTAACGTACAGAAAAACACTTGCAGCGCTTATGGCCGAAACAAAGCCGCCATAATAAACAAAGCCGCCTTGCCAGAAGTAAAGAATTCTAACTGGGTCAGCTAAATAATAATCAGGTTCTTCGTAGAAAACATGAAACAATCTTGCCCCGGTTATTCCGAACAAAATCATAATCATTAGAATCTTTAGGGCTAAAAGGTTTTCTTTTTCATTTTTGTTCGTATAAAAATGAACGGCTAAAATAAGAGCAGTAACTAAAATCGAATTATAAACAAAATAAATAATTGAAGGCATTAATTTGAAGTTGCGACCTTTTGGGTCTTTTTATTCTTTTCTTCTAGAAACATAAGAATAAGCAAAATAATAACTCCAACAACGATTGCAGAATCGGCAATGTTAAAAGCTGGATAAGTCCAAGTTTCGTAAAAATGAAAATCTAAAAAGTCGATAACGTATCGAAAACGAATGCGGTCAATGTAATTGCCGATGGCTCCACCAAATACGGAAGATAGGGAAACGATTTGTAAATAATCGTCATCATCTACACCTCTTAGAATTAAAAGAATAATCAAAAGGGCGACTGGTGGCATTGCTAAAAAAAAGATTTCGCGAAAGGCGGGGTGACTTTCAGCAAGAAAACCAAATGCGGCCCCGGGATTTCGAACATAGGTAATATTAAAAAAGCCTTTTAAGACCGAAATGGATTCGCCTAAAAGGAAGTGAGTATGAACATAAATTTTTATAATCTGATCTAAGGCAATCAAGATCCCTGATATTCCGGCCAATACTATATACTTCTTTTTCATCAACGACCCATCCTTGAAAGTCTAACTAACTTAATGCTTCAACACATTTCGGACAAACTCCAGCAAATTTTGCATCTTTGCCGATTTCTTTCGAGTAAATCCAGCATCGAACGCATTTTTCGCCATCCATCTTGGCTACTTTGATACCATAACTGCCAGAAGTCACTTCAACTTCAGAAACAATTAAAAATTCCCGTAATCCCAGAAACTGATCTAGCCGTGCCTTTAGTTTTTCATCAGCGCTGATCTGAACAAACGCCTCTAGGCTGGCACCGATAATTTTTTGCGCGCGTAGTTCTTCCAAAGCCTTCTGAACATCAGTTCGCACCTTAAATAATTCTTCAAATTTCGGTAATACGGACTCTTTGTTCCAATCTTCCGGCGCTTTTGGAAATTCTAGAAGCAACACGCTTTCTTCTTTCGTTCCCGTCGTATAGGAATAGGCCTCTTCCGCCAAAAAAGATAAAATCGGCGCCATCATACGAATTAAATAATCCGTTAACAGGGATACGGCAGTCTGCGTGGATCGTCTTGGCAATCCATCCTGTTTCCAAGTATACAAACGGTCTTTAACTACATCTAAATAATTTGCCGAAAGATCCACAGTAAAAAAATTATTTAACAAATGGTAGACCTTGTAAAAAGCATATTCTTCGTAAGCCGCGGTGATTTTTTTATTTAAATCATACAGTCTTGCTAGGATCCATTGGTCAATCTCAGTCAACTGACTATAAACAACCTGATCTTTCTTCATATCAAAATCAAAAGGAACACCTAACATATACTTCATAGTGTTTCTTATTTTACGATAAGTCTCGGTTACTCTCTCTAATTCGTTTTTGCCACAAGAAAGATCTTGTCCATAATCTTCGTAAGCCGTCCACAGTCGCAAAATCTCCATGCCGCTTTGTTTGGCGACCTCTTGCGGATCAATGACGTTGCCTTTCGATTTACTCATTTTCATGCCTTGAGAATCCATCACGAATCCATGAGTGATTAAGGCCCTGAAGGGAGCCTGATCATAAACGGCTATTGATGATAACAAACTGGTATTAAACCAACCGCGATGTTGGTCACTGCCCTCTAGATAAATATCAGCGGGGAACGCCATACCTTCGCGCTTTTTTTGTACGGCAGTATGGCAGACACCGCTGTCAAACCAAACATCCAAAATATCGCGACCTTGCTTGAATCCTTCACTGCCAAAACCTGGAGGTGCATCTGCGGGAGTTTTGAAGTCCGTTAAAAAGTGCGAAGCGGGATACTTATGGAAGGCATCAATACCGCCTTCTTTTTCGATAACGTCAGCGACTTTCATCATCACATTAAAGTCAGCAACGGGAGTCGATGTTTTCACACAGTAAAATACGGGAATTGGTACACCCCAAATTCGTTGTCGACTGAGACACCAGTCCGGACGACCTTCCATCATTGCCTTTAGGCGAGCTTCACCCCAACTAGGAAAAAATTTAATTTCCTCAATAGCTTTTAAAGTTTTTCTACGGATATTTGAGTTTTCTAAATCTAACCCGATAAACCACTGCGGAGTCGCACGGAAAATCAAGGGAGTCTTTGAACGCCAGCAGTGCGGATAACTATGCTCGATCTCTTTGTAAGCCAACAACAAACCCAAACCCTTTAATTTTTCGACAATTAATGGATTAGCTTTAAAAATATTTTGACCTTCAAATTCCGGAACTTGATGCGTGTACTGTCCGGCATCGTTTATCGGAGATAAAATTTCCATCCCATATTTCAAACCAACTTTGTAATCGTCCATACCATGACCAGGGGCCGTGTGAACACAGCCAGTACCGGCATCCTTAGTGACGTGATCACCCAGGCAAAATAAGGAATCACGTTCAATAAAGGGGTGACGGGCTTTCATTTTATCTAGTTCAGCGCCCAAGATTGTTTTTTCAATCGTTAGATTTAAACCACAATCCTTTTCAACACTTTCTTTCAGATCTTTAGCGAAGAATAGGTTTTCATTTCCATTATTGTATAATGCATATTCGAAATCGGCGTTTAAACAAACCCCTAAGTTAGCCGGTAAAGTCCAAGGTGTCGTTGTCCAGATAACAACATAAGTAGGATTTTTCGGATTGTCTAATTTATTTAAGGTTCCCGCATCTTTAATTGGGAACTTCACGTAAATCGAAGGGCTTTTATGATTATGATATTCAACTTCAGCATCAGCCAGGGCGGTTTGCAAAGTCCAATTCCAATACACCGGTTTTGTTCCTAAATAAACCACGCCTTTTTGATAGGCACGTGCAAACTCACGCACTTCTTCAGCTTCATAATCCGCATTCATAGTCAGATAAGGATTTTCCCAGTCCGCTAAGATACCTAAACGGATAAACTGCGGACGCTGATGATCAATCCATTTCTGCGCTTCGGCCCGACAAAGAGTACGGATTTCTGCGTCGGTTTTTTCCCGGGCTTTTGGCCCTAGGTTTTTCATAACCGCGTGTTCAATCGGAAGTCCATGACAGTCCCAACCAGGAATAAATGCCGATTGGAAGCCGGTCATATTTTTATATTTGATGATGATATCTTTTAAAGTTTTATTTAATGCGTGACCTATATGAATCGATCCATTCGCGTACGGAGGCCCATCGGGCAACACGAATTTCTTTTTGCCCGCATTCTTTTTTTGAATCTTTTGATAGATCTTTTTTTCTTCCCACTGCTTAATCATTTCCGGTTCTTTAATTGGCAAATTTCCCTTCATAGGAAAATCCGTTTTAGGTAAAAGAATAGTGGATTTATAATCAACCGTGTTTGTCATGTGTCCTACTATGATTCAGGTAAAAAGGGAACAAGTTCTGAACAATGGTTGTAGCAAAGAAAGACTTAATCTTGAAGAATAGAATGCAATTTTTTGTGACCTATAGAGATCAATGCTCTCAAAGCCTCTTCATCGTGACTTAAATTGAGCTTTTCTTTGACTTCGCGAATCATTTGGCGAGATTTGATATCAATATTTATTTTGGAATCCAAAAAATTTTTTGATTCATTTTTTGTAGCGGTCGCATTGGGCTGACCCAGTTGCGGGGCATGGTTTGACTGGTTTGCGGTCACAGTGGTGTGACTCATTTGGTTCGAGGCCGATTGAGCCGAATTTACGGAAGGTACTGCGGCTTCTTCATAGTGTTCGCGTTTTTCAATTTTTTGTTCTGGCTCGACAACTTCAAATTCACCCATCATTCCAGCTAAATTTTTAAGTTCGGCACGAAAATTTTGGATACTAGGAGTTTCTAAAGATTCGATTCCCTGTCGCTGCGCCTTTAAATAAAGTCCAATTAAAAGGTCGGCATTTCCAGCTAATTTTTGAATATGTTCCGGTTGATTCTTCAACCATAAATAGGCTTTCGCTAAAGTATCTTTAGTGTAAGCTTGCGGCGGAAATGGGTTTAATGTCATATTCTTATTTTATTTCTGTTAAAAATGCGAAAAAAAAAGTTAAATTTCATCGTAGTTTTTATCAAGCTGAAACATCAAAAGCAAAGATGCATCATTAAAATAGGTCAGTATTGATTATTAATTGAGCACAAAAGAATTTCTATTCTAGTTGACATAGTCCTTGGCAACGATCCCGTACTTCTCAATCTTGCGCAAGAGAGTTTTCTTCGGAATGTTAGCATGCAGGGCTGTTTGGTTGATTCGGCCCTTAAATGTCTTAAGCGCTTTAATAATAAATTCCTTTTCGAAGGTTTCCTTTTGCGCATTAAAATCTAATGCTTCATTGCCTACAGCTTCTAAAGTGCCGCTTTCGTCATCTATCAAAAAGTCTTCCTCTTTCGATCCCGAGTCGTCAGTATCGTCACCATCATCCATACCGTCTGCAGATGATATTTTTGTCGAACTTGCTTTTCCAACTAAGGATTGTAGTGCGGATACTTCTGGTAAAATAGTTCCGGTTGAATTCAACACCACTTCTGGCAAAGAACCTAAAGTAATCAGGTTCGTGTTTTCCATAATAAAAGAATGTTCGATAACATTTTCCAATTCTCGAATATTTCCTGGCCAGTCATATTTTTTCAAAACACTTAATGCATCCGCAGCAACACCAGTCACTTTTTTGCAATGAGTTTGGTTGAACTTGCGGATAAAGATGTGGATCAAACTTTCCAAATCATCTTTTCTTTCTGCCAAAGAAGGTAGAAAAATAGGAATCACATTTAAACGATAAAATAAATCTTCGCGGAATTGTGCTACTTTGATCATTTCCTCTAAAGGACGGTTGGTCGCCGCAACGATACGTACATTTGTTGAAATTTCGCG
Source organism: Pseudobdellovibrionaceae bacterium (assembly GCA_043750675.1). GTDB lineage: Bacteria > Bdellovibrionota > Bdellovibrionia > Bdellovibrionales > Bdellovibrionaceae > JAYSSX01. Next base: position 6,154 of record JAYVAZ010000403.1, read on the forward strand.
ATTCGCTCCTACCGGAGTAAAAACTTTTTCTTGAAGAACCCGTAGAAGTTTTACTTGCATCAACTGCGGCATATCACCAACTTCATCTAGGAACAAAGTTCCACCTTCAGCGTACTGAAAGCGACCAATTTTTCTTTGGTCGGCACCCGTGAAGGAACCTTTTTCATGACCAAATAATTCTGATTCGAAAAGATTTTCCGGGATAGCAGAACAATTGATTGCAACGAATTTTTCATCTTTTCTAGCCGAGTTGAAATGAATTGCTCGCGCTACTAATTCTTTGCCGGTTCCTGAAGCACCACGGATAAGAACCGGGGTGTCGACTTTTGAAAGACGGTGAATAATATTAAAAACTTTTTGCATCTGTGAATTGTTTCCGATGAACTTTCGTCCACCTTCCATAAGCACAGGTGAAGACGCAGCTACATTCGAAATCAAAGTTTGCGCTTGAACAGCCTTATCTACAATTTTAACTAGGTCTTCCCCAGCTACTGGTTTGGAAAGAAAATTGTAAGCGCCATCTTTTACGGCTTGAACAGCATTGTTGATCGAAGCAAAGGCGGTCATCATGATCACAACAATTCCTGGGTTGTGTTCTTTGATTTGCTTAAGTGTTTCTAATCCATTCAATCGAGGCATATCAACATCAAGAATGGCAATGTCGTAGGTTTGCAATTTGATTTTTTCAATTGCATTGATTCCGTCAAACGCTTCGTCAATCTGGAATCGACCAGTCGACAGAAGTGCAGACTTAACCGAAAGTCTTAAACCCTGATCATCGTCAGCGACTAAAACTTTAAGCATGGATAACCTCCCCAATTAGCAATGTTTAAAGTAAATAAACACGCGTTGCCACTATACTAATTTCTAACTGGAAGTTCCACTGTAAAAGTAGAGCCTAAGCCTTGGCTGCTCTCTACTTTGATCTGTCCTTTGTGCAATTCCACAAAGTATTTAGCTAGATAGAGCCCTAATCCAGAGCCCTTAATAGGTGAATTTTTCGCTTCTTTGCTTCGAAAAAATTTCATGAATATGTTTGAAAGTTCGTCACTCGAAATTCCAATCCCTTGATCGGCAATTTGGACAATAATTTTGCCATCAACTTCTTCAGTCGAAATAAGCACTTTAGAGTTCTCAGGACTGTATTTAATCGCATTTTCGATCAAATTAGAGAATACCTGTTTGATCAGCTCTGGATCCAATTTGACGTGGAATAGGGGCTCAAATTCAGTAATCAGCTGAATGTGTTTTAGTTTGGCCAAAAACTCATTTTTCTTAACCACGTCTTTAATTAGCTCGTTAATGTCTTTGTTTTGCCAGTGTAGTTCGATTCCATCACTCTCAATCCGAGCATAATTTAAAATCGAATTAATAAACTTTAGCAAGTCATCACTGGAAACTTTGATGGTATCCAAAGCTTCTCTTTGGTTAGAACTTAAGGCCATAGGGTCCTTGGCAATGATATCTGTCATTCCTTGGATCCGGGCAATCGGTGTTTTTAAATCATGGGACATCAATGAAATGAAATTTGTTTTTAGCTCTTCAACTTGGGAAAGTAATCTATTTTTTTGGTAGTACTCCCAGCTGCGACGATTTTCGATTATCAGACGATAGGGGATAAAGAAATAATAACACAGAAAAATAGCCAGGTAGATCTGCGCCAGGCTGATCCAAAGGCCAAAAAGGAAAAACGAAAAGTACGCCAATACCCAAACGCCTATTGCCGTTCCAGCCAAAATAATGATTCCACGAACTGGCTTCAGGGTCAGAACAACGTTGACCGTTAATACGGAAATTATAAGGGTCATTAAGAAATCAAACCATTTTGGGGTTCGAAGTGGAGACATATTTTTGATAAGCGTCTCGAACATGTTCGCGTGCATTTCGGTGATTGTAGTGGTGTTAATTGTTCTTAAATAAGGCGTATAAATATATTCATTATGGCTTTTGCCTAAGTCGTCACCAATAAGAACTATTTTATTTTCTAAATTTAAATCCGCAGCCGTGCCATTGAAGATATCTTCAAATCGAACTGTTTTGAATGATCCTGTAGGATGGAAATAGATGTAGATCTGTTTAGAGTCAAAAACGTCGATTTGTCCGCGGATTTTTGAAGCTTCCTTAATTTCCGAATTATAGTGGCTGGCTAAAATCGGATGTAACATTAATTGATCTTGGTAACTAACAAAAAGGCGCCGGGTGACACCGTCCTTAGCAAACAGTTTCGAATCTACTGTTTTTGGACCGGAAGCTTTTTTGATTGTGTCCAGTGGCGCTGGTAAATTGATTTTACCCTGTTCGCCCTTCATTTCCAATTCATCGGTAACTTGATACAGATTTTCAAATTCTGCCGCGGTTCGGGCAAATGATTTTTTTTGTTCGTCACTACCCTCGATCGTAGTCAAGTCAGTAACGTAAACGATGGCGTAGGGATTTTTACTTTTGATCTTTTCAAGGACTAGTTGATGGACATCAAATCCCGGTACACCCCTAAATTGTTCAACTGTTTTTGAGTCAGTAATTACTTGGATAATGTCTCCCGAAACCTCAGGAGCGACTCGATATTTCACGCGAAGGTCATAAAAAAAAGCCTCGATATAATCGAGGTTAATTTGTGAAACTAAAAATGCTGTGGCAAAAGCTAGGATGTATCTTAAAGATTTACTGAGAAATTTAAATTTACCAAAAAATTTGGCAAATAAACCGGGAGCTCTTGGAGCTCTCGCGGTTTCCCCCTTATTAGTCAAAGTAGATAACGAAGGGGGAAGGCCCACTGAACTTAATTACCAGATGGCTTGCATCCGCCCTCGGGACCTGCAGCTTTCGCTGTCGGAACGGGCTCGCATCAACGCGCCGAAGGGCCAGCGGAAGAGGCTTTGCTTGCCCATCCAATAGATGTTCAGGCGCAGGCTGTAGGCCACCATCAGCG
>JAYVAZ010000404.1:0-2078 GCA_043750675.1 Pseudobdellovibrionaceae bacterium
TTGCCAAATTGGAGTTTTTATTGATCCTGGCGCCACAATACTAACCTTAATACCTACCAATGCCAATTCTTTGCGAATGCTATCAGAGAACGCTTCGACCCCACTTTTTGAAGCCGCATAGCCCGCTAAAAAGGGAGTGCCCATCACCGCACTTATCGAAGAAATATTTACGATTCTGGATTTTCCGGCAGCCATTAAAAAAGGGAGTGCCTGGTGAGTAAATAAAATCAACGAAGTTAAATTCACTTGAATCATTTCTTCGATTTCAGACATCTCCTGATCCAGGAAAGGTCCACCCATAGCGACACCAGCGTTATTCACTATTCCGTATAATTGGTGAATGCTGTATTCCGTTCGCATCTGCGAGAACGCCTTCGCAAACTCCTGGGGTTTTTTAAAATCAACCAAAAGTACTTTGATGCCTTTAAACTTTCGAAGCAAATCCTGTCTGCTGGCTTCGCTACGCACAGTTGCAACCACTTGATAGTTTTCAGAAAAAAGTTTTTCGATGACCGCAAAACCAATTCCGGAACTAGCCCCGGTGACTAAAACTGTTTTATTTGTGATTGATGACATACTCCAAGTCTAAGCTGATTTGGACTTGCGGGCAAAACTAAAATAAGTAAAAATGATGCATGAGAAAAGTAACCGCTGCCCTTAGAAAAGCTTTTGCCGACTTTGCCTCGCCTACCGTTTGGATGATGTTGTTCACTCCCATTTTGATCAGTGTCCTGATCGTGGTTTATTTTATTTATTCACTTTGGGGTTACTTTAATACCTTGGCAGGACTTTTCTTTAACGCTGAATTTTTTGTTAAGCTTATGGCGGAAGTTTCAGTAACATTGACCCCGGACCAAATCGCCAATCTTATTTTCTTTTCGGCTTTGATAATATCCATATCCTTATTTTTTGTTTTATTTTACACAATGGTTATAATCGTTAGTTCGTTAGTGGTGACGCCACTTGCAGTCCTGTATACGCAAAAGAAACATTACTCACGAATCAACGGAAATAAACATTATCATTTTTTTGCCGCTTTTTTAAAGGCGTTAAAATTGACGACTTATTTTTTCTTCGTCTGGTTATGTTTTCTACCACTTTATTTCATTCCATTTTTCGCACTTGCCGTGCAACTGGTTTTAACAACTATCATTAATAAAAATATGTTCTGCCATGAAATATTAACCGAATACGCAGAACCAGCGATAACGGCCCAAATTATCAAACAAAATGGGGCGCTATTGTACATTTTGAGTTTTTTAAATGCCCTATTCTTTTTTATTCCGTTCGTAAATATCTTTGCGCCCGCAATTACGGCCTTGTCTTTTTCTCATTTTTTAATGAAAGAAATTCAAGACCGTACCGTTAGACGTTAAATAAAATTTTTACGAATTTTATCCTAGATGTGCTTCGTCGGCTAAATATTTATCAATTAGGTTATGCACCAGATAAATCACCGGGGTCGCAGCAATAGCAATAATAAACTTATACGAATAATTCGTAAACGCTACGTTTAGAAAATCTGAAGTCTGCACTTTACCAGGCAACCAAAAGGCCACACCGATAATTACAAAACTATCTATCAATTGCGAAACTGCTGTCGAACCAGTGGCTCGCAGCCACAACATTTTGCCCGAAGTTTTTGCTTTTAAAAAAGTGAACACTAAAACATCGATCAGCTGACTTAACATAAAGGCCAATATGCTCCCGGCAATAATCCACATCGACTGTCCAAAAACCGCATTAAACTGTTCAGCTTGAACTGGGGAAAAGGACGCGGCGGGAACTAACATCGCTAAAAATAATAGAATGAAGGTATAGATAATCAAACCGACTGTAATGTAGGTCAGTCGTTTTACTCCTTCTTTACCGAAGTACTCATTGATTATATCGGTCGCTACGAAAACGACAGGCCAGGGAATTACCCCAATACTCATCGCAAAAGGTCCGACTTGAATCAGTTTACTACCAATCAATTCAGCCACGATGGCGTTTGTAATAAAAAATCCCGACAAAAGCATAAAAACTTTATTCTTTTTCACGACCCGGTCCTCCGTCGTCGCCTCGACGATCGTCGC
>JAYVAZ010000405.1:0-2970 GCA_043750675.1 Pseudobdellovibrionaceae bacterium
GGAGTGCGTTGGCACTTCGTCGCTGGCGGAAATCCCACTGGCAAAACTATCGTGTTTTTACATGGCTTTCCCGAAAGTTGGTATTCTTGGACGGCTCTGATTCCCTATCTTGACCCTCAGTTTCAGTATATTTTTTTAGATTTAAAAGGATTTGGAAGATCGAAGGATCTTGATGGCAATTTTAATTGGGTTCATATTTCAAATCAAATCGCACAATTAATGGAAAAATTAGAAATTGAAAAATTTTATTTGGTTGGGCATGACTGGGGTCTTCATATCGCAGGAATCTTTGCTTTGAATCATCAGGACAAATTATTTGGGTTTGTGAGATTAGGGGGAGGGCTTAAACTCCAAGGTATCGAAGAAACCTATAGCAAATTCCCCTACCTAAAAGAATTTCAAAATAAAGAAGCTCTTCGTTCGGCACTTGCAAATGGACAATCTATTTTTTTCGCTGAAAAAGAAAATTATTTGGACCTCTTAAAAAAAGAAAGTAAGGATTATTTGATCTACGAGTACTCTCGCCCTCACTTAGTAGAGTCCCTTTTTGGCTATTTTAATCCAGTAAACTGGGACTTTAACTCCTCGATCAATTTAGTCGTCAATTATCATTTTCCCTTCCCAATTATGGAAGTCATTTTACAAAATGATAAGCTGCAAAACATTGCTTTTAAGTCTAGTTTAAAAAAAGAATTTCCTAATCTAAACATTGTACCTTTAAAAGCGGGTCATTATCCCATGTGGGAACAACCCAAAAAGTTGGCCGAATTAATAAATTTGTTTGTTAATCTAAATTAGTAGCAAATTGATGCTTCGCGGACTTTACTGCCTTTGAAGCTAATAATTACTTTGTAGCTGATCTGACTTTCCGGACAACTTCCCATTTCAACCTCTGGTTTAACAATGGAATAATTTTGCTGGTCTATATACAATGAGGAAGTCTGACGTTGCTTTTTAGCGTTCTCCAGCAACAAAGGGATCACTTCATCAAGAGTTCCTGAAAAATAATTTTTTTTCAGATTTCCCTCAAGTGAACTCACTGATGTCGCTTCCTTGTTCATATTTTTTTGAAAGGAAAGTGGAAATGATTCTTTCGGTTTCTGCTCAAAAATAAGTCCTCCGGACATGGGCTCATGCGCTAAATCCAAAAAATTTGAACCAAAATTTAAATTCATCGGTCTAGAAAAAACAAAATTTCTTTCCGGAACTAAATTATGGCAAGCAGCACAGGCCAAGGTTTTTTGTTTTAAGTCTTCGTTAAAAATTTTACCCTTGTCATCAAACAGGGCGTAGCCCCATCCATTAGTTGTTTTGTATTTTTTTTCGTTCTTAACCATAAACTGGAAGCGTTTCGCACCAGACGGAACTTCAGAACTAGAAAATGCCGGATCTTTTTCGGTTATCATACCTACTTTTGCAAATATCGCCCCATCCGAGTAGACCGGTTCACTGCTGTTCATTTGTTTCCAAGCAAGTTCATTTGCATAGGTGAATCGAAGTTCTTTACTATCAGTTCTGAATCGAACAGTTACCAAATGCCAGGTCTTCGTAAAATCCTTATATTCACTAAATTTGATGCCATTCATTGTTTTAGGTGAATCTTCGGGTGCATTTCCAAAATAACTAAAACCTACAGAGGAAATAGAAAAAACTAGAATAAATAAAAAAAGGGACTTTACGATACGTACTCTCCTAGTAAGTTTGCGGCTAAATTATTATTCTGCAAATTAATTTTAGCAGCAATTAAACTTAGGCCACTGCTTATTTGATTCGCTGTGGCATTGTCATACACCTGTTATTTTGAAAGGATATTCCTTGGAGTAAAAATGCGCAAAATTCTTCTGCTCTTTCTGGGGGTCGCCTTAGGCGCCTGTGCAAGCAAACCTACTATTGGAAAAATTATTTGGGAGTCATCTAACCGAAAAGTTTCCAATGACCTATTTTTGATCACTCCTTATTTTTTCAATCCAAATTATGAAAAGCAAAATGTTTATCTGTCTAATTTAAGTGGGGAAATATTGCGGACTTGGAAAATAAAAGGTCCACTTCATAACTCTAAATTAGGACCGAATGGGTGGGTATATTCCTTAAGATTGTCTCCCTTAGACAAAAGATACACCTTTGCCGGCGGAGAATGTAACGAATTAGTTGCCGTAGATGAAAACAATGTTGAACGCTTAAATATAAAAGCTCAGGCATTTTCGCATGACTTCGATTTTTTAGCAGAGGATAAAATTGCGATTTTTCGCTTAGATAAATTGGATCGGACGAAGTTAAAAAAGTTCGTGCCAAACACCGGAAAAGAATTTGCTTTTGCTGACCGGATTTCGGTAATGGACTTTTTGGGTAATGAAACCTGGTCGTGGCATCTTTATGACCATATAAACGAAATCAAACATCCCCCTATCAGCGATGAAAATTCCTCGTTGATCAATGCGAATTCATTGAAGTATATAAACTCCAATCCCATTAATAAAAAGCCAGCTTTTTTAGTTAGCCTTAGAAATATTAATGTCGTTCTAATGGTGGAATATCCCTCCGGAAAAATTATTTGGCAAACTCCCCCGAATAGTTTTAGTCGCCAGCACGATGCCATTTTAATTGGACAACAGGTTTTTCTGTTCAATAACAACCTCTTTAACGAAGCCCCTACTTTGGAAATACTTGTTTTTGATGTATTTACGAATAAAAAAACTCTTCTCTGGACGCCTTCTTATTTAACCCCCCAAACTTCCGTCTTCGCAGGTGGGTTTCAGATACTTAGTAATGGGAATTACCTTATTTCCAACAGCATGTCGGGCAACTTATTAGAGGTGGATCCGGGTGGACAAATGCTATGGAGTTATATTATCGGCCCCGGCGATAGCAAACAAATAAAATGGTTATTGGGAATTGGTTTTTTCCGCGCCGAGGTTTATACTCAAGAGATGTATAAAGAAATTATGAAGAGTAAATAATGTCAGAGGAAAC
>JAYVAZ010000406.1:0-1741 GCA_043750675.1 Pseudobdellovibrionaceae bacterium
AGAAATCGTTGGCGCCGCTGGGATATAAAAGTCTTAAGACAAAAAGTAACCATCAGTGGATTGAACAAATGTGCGCGAATCTGAAAAATGGTTTTCATATTATTTCAGTCAATGATCAACAGGAAGTGTTGTTTCAGAAGTTTTTATGAAGAAAAATAATTCCTCTGCGGTATACCCTTTGATTTTGCTGATCTTGCTAATTCTGCCGTTCGGGGTATTGGCGCAGGATTTTGGTGATAAGGATACCGAGACCGAAATTTTTGTTACTGCTAAAAAAATTAATGCTGATCGGATTGTTTTTAATCGCAAGGAAATCCAACAACTGCAGGCTTCCGAACTAAAGGACCTTCTGTCTAATACCATAGGAATCGATTTCAGTTCGCAAGGTTCATTAGGTCAGCTGCAGTCGGTATTTATTCGCGGCGGGGCTTCGGATCAGTGCCTTGTAATTCTGGATGGAATGATTTTGAATGATATGAGTTCGCCGGGCGGGGGTTTTGATTTCTCTTGGTTAAACCCTAAGATCATCGACAAAATCGAGGTTTATAAAAACCCGAAAGGGGCCACCTTCGGTGCAGGGGCTACTTCAGGCGCAATCGTGATAACGACCATCAGACCTAATGGCGGTTCTTTTTTTGGCGCGGAAATGGGATCGAACAATCAACAAAGTGTTCAAGCCGCAAAAACATTTCGGAATCAGTTTTTGATATCGGGAAATTTTCTTAACAATAAAAGCATTTCTTCCGCAGATTCAGATTATGGCAATTCAGAAAAAGATTCTGCGCAAAAGGCACAGTTGTTATTGAAGTATGAAAACGAACTGTCTGATAGAAAGCAGTTTAACGTTAAATCGCTAATTACTAATTCAAATAACGATTATGATTTTGCCGGTGGACCTGGCGGGGATGATCTCAATGCAAAGTCTAAAACCAGGAGTCAAAATCATTCCCTAGAGTGGATAACACTATTAGATAGAAGCCTTTCGATGACCTTTCGCCTGGGTATGAGTTCAGTAGTACGTACCGAAGACAACCCTGCGGACACACCCAGCGCCTTTTACCTGAGCGGCGATTACAAAGGGCAAAGTTACCGAACTGATTTGGATTTTGATTATGAACAAAGTCTTTTCAATCTTAAACTTAAAAGTTTTCTACAGACGGATTCGATAGATATCGACTCTAGCTTTCAAGGTGGGGTGGAAACCCTGAAAGATCACTACGATTCCAAAGGCGTGGCTATTTTATTTGATATTGATTTGAACGAAGAAACTTCTTTGTCGCCTAACGTTCGTTACGATTGTCGCTCCAACCTTTGTCAGAGTATGACGGAATTTATTTTCCATCAAAATATTTCAAATACAGTCAGTTTTGAAATATCCGGTGGTCGATCGATCAAGTTCCCGACATTATACCAAAAATATGCAGCACCGCCTTTGGGAAATACTGAATTGAGTGTGGAAACTGTAGATTTTAAAGCCATTAAAGTGGAACTAAATCGTGATTCTTATTTATCGAACATCGAACTTTATCAGAAGTTATATCACAATCTCATCGATTTAAGTTCCAGTTCAAAATACCAGAATTTGAAGCGGGTCACAGCTCAAGGGGTGGATTTCGAAAACAAGTGGATCTTTGATCGCAATGAACTCAGTTTGAATCTAGCGTATCAAGAAGCAATGAATGATTTAACCAACACGGCCCTGCCCAGGCGGGCACGGACCCAATTTTCTATCCAGGAAAAG
>JAYVAZ010000407.1:0-2479 GCA_043750675.1 Pseudobdellovibrionaceae bacterium
GCCTTATAAATGACTCTGTTCACATATTGCCATCCATCGACTGCGAAACGGTCATAAATACCCATGTCGAAAAAGGCCAGGGCCCGATTGAGTGACCGAGATATTTTCCATCGCTAGTTCAGATGTTAGCCCTTGGGAAAAGCCGGCCAAAGCAAATTTGGAAGTGTCGTAGGGAAGCATATGCGGAACAGCGACTTTTCCACCCATCGAACAGATATTTATTATGCGGCCGTTTTTACGACGGCGAAAATGCGGAAGTACTTTTTTGGTGGCGCTAATATTTGCGTAAAGATGCAATTTCATTTGCGCTTCAAAATCTTGCATTTCCATAGATCCAAAAGGTCCCACGATAATGGCGCCGGCATTATTGACCAACACATCAATTTCTCCAAATAGGCTTATCACATTTCCGATTGCCATCGACAATTGATCATCATCGGTGATGTCACAATTACATAAAAGAATATGCGAAGATCTGGTGTGCGTTTCTAAAATGTGTTTTGCGCGTTCCAATTCTTTAGTGTCCCGCGCTAACAGCGCAACTCGGGCGCCTTCGATTGCAAAACGTCGGGCTAGCGCCAGCCCAAGACCCCTCGATCCACCCGTTATAACAACGACCTTGTTTTTAAATGAGTCCGGCTTTTTTTTAAAATTAGAAATCGCCAAGATCGCGGCCCCTAAACCCAAACCTCTCGACAAATCTTTTTTGCGAAGAGCAAGAGACAGGATCGACCCAATTCCTAATAGAAACGCGAGTTCTTTTTTTGCTTGTGTGTTCATGCAGTAAGCCATTGCAAGAATCTGGGCAAGAACCTAGCTGAGGCCTTCGAAGTTATAATGGTTTTGAATACGTTATAAACTGCTTCCCCGGGAAAATATCCACAGTATACTTTGAAGTTGTCCACAAATGGCCGTTTCTTATCTTGTCTTTTTTACAGCTGATAAAACTAAAAACAGGGGAATTCGACTTCGGCGTTTCCAAAGCATTTCATCTGGGAACAATTCTTTTGCAGGTTCAGCCTCTTTTAATTTTTCCAGCTGAAACCCCGCGGTTATTAGTAAATCGAAGAAGTCCTCTATTGTTCGATGGTATTTGGTAACTTGATCACCCATCCAAACGGTATTTCGCGGACGTCGATCAAAATAATCATCGACTATCCACGCTTCGCGCACGGCGGTCTTTTCCAGACTAAGATTACAGGAAGTGATTACAGGGTGCTCGACCGAAAATATAAATCGGCCACCTGGGCGCAAAGCCCGGTAAACCTTTTCGAATAATAATGGTAAGTCTGCAATATAATGAAAAACTAATGACGAAATAACTAAGTCATAATTTTTCGGAGTCGGCTGAAAATCTTCCAACCAGTGATTGGAAACCTTTGAAAAACCGACTTCGATATTCTTTACGGAAGCTTCGAACATACGCTGTGAGCCCTCTACACCCTCGTAAGAATTTGCCCCGGTGGTTTTAAATTTTTTTGCAATAGCCGCGTCCCCACAACCCAAATCTAAAATATCTAAACCTTTTGGATCTCCAATTAAATTCCAAAGTAAAGGTTGTTCCATATTTGCGTTGGGGCTATCGGCGCGTGATCGATGTTTCGAATAAGTATCAAAAACACCGGCAGTATCGTAAAAATCGGGACCTTTTTTAGTCATAGGGAAAATGTAACACCAGTATTGGGAACTAGTAAAGATATGAGTAGGCCGCCAAAGAATCCAATTTCTGCGGTGGCTTTTTGTGTCGAAATACTGGCTGGGCAGTATTCATTAATCCTTTGCGCCGTTCGATATCCAAACCTGAATCATTTTAATTTCCGTTTCAGACAACATAGTAAAACCTTTGCTTTGCGGCGGCATAGATCCTTTTTGAACAGCGCCTAACAAACGGCTTTCCTCGGGTTTACCTGGCACAACCAATTTTAGTGGGGAAGCAAGAAGACCTTCTTTAGTGAGAGGATATTTTTTTGCTAAACCAGGGCGACTGTGGCAAGTGTTGCAAGTACGATCGAAAATATTTACATTAATTGAATCGAAGGTGATCACTTCTTCAACGGGTGTCGGAGTTGGTTCCACCACAACAACAGGAGTAGGTGTCGGTTCTACGACTACGACAACGTCGGTTTGTTTTTGTGGTAATCCATTGTCTAACCAAAGTTTCATCAATTCAAACTGCGCCTCTGTTAACGGTGATTTCTTTGGCATCTTACGTGTCACCATTGTTGTAGTGTATATTTTTGCCGATAAAGCTTTGACCTGATTGTAATCGCCGATATCCACGATTTCGTCGCCTTCACCGTGGCACTTTGAACAGCGTGGTTCTAGAACTGTTTTATAAACTTGAGCAAAACTAGGAATGGTTAATTTTCGTTCGCCTGTTTCGGAAAATTTCAGGATAGTTGTCGTGTTTGATCAACACGCTTGTTGAAGTTTTATATTCGTACTTTGGTTTTGTTTTTCTTTCAAGGGATTTAATTTG
>JAYVAZ010000408.1:0-4706 GCA_043750675.1 Pseudobdellovibrionaceae bacterium
TAATGAAATGTTGCAAGCTACCGATAATCTAAAAAAGGCAGGATAAATGAACAAAAAGAAGAAATCCTTTAGTAACATTTATTTACCGGTAAGCACGACTGGACGCCATCTTCACCACTTTAATTGTTGGAGTGGAATCTATTCCACTGAATTTTAGAGTGGAATCTATTCCGCTGAATTTTGGAGTGGAATCTATTCCACTCTAAACAAGGCGAATTTGAGGTAGCGGAGTTCGGACATCATAAGGGGGTAGGGATGGTCTACCGGCTGGGCGCCTAGGTGAATCAGAGTTCCGCGTTTTTTGGCTTTGGAAAAAGCTTCGCGGGTTATTTCTAAAAAAGCCTCGGTCGAAATGTGACTGGAACAAGAGCTAGCCGCGAAGAGGCCATCATCTTCGACCAGACGAATGGAATTAGAAAAAATTTTGGTATATGCTGCGGTCGCCTGCGGTACTGATTTTTCGTTCGGCGCAAAACTAGGCGGGTCGGTAATAACCAGGTCATATTTTTTCTTTTGCAAAAACTCTTTTTCGACGAAATCAAAAGCATCAGCTGCGATGTCTTCATGTTCGGTTGCGATTTGATTTAGTTCAAAGTTTCGTTTTACTGCGGCGGTCGCGGCCTTCGAAATATCTACGCTGGTTACTTTTTTCGCACCACCAGCAGCAGCAAACAGCGAAAATCCGCCGGTGTAACTGAATAGATTTAAAACAGTGCGGTCTTTTGCAAAACTTTTTATTAAAAATCGATTATCACGTTGATCCAGGAAAAATCCAGTTTTGGCACCATCGCGAATATTGGACGCAAACTTAAGTCCATTTTCTTTAAAGATCGTTTCTTCTGGTATTCACCAATCAGATTTAAACCTTTTTCGTCGTCGTCGTTACGGCGTTTTAGATAAACAGTTTTGATTTTTGGGAAATCTTTTATTATTTGTTCAGCGATGGTTTGTCGGTTCCAAACTTTTTCCATTATCGGATGATCATGTTTCATGACAGCAACATCCTGATAAATATCGATAACTAAACCCGGAAATCCATCACCTTCTCCATTGATCAGGCGAAAAGAATTCGTATGTTCCGTATTGAAACTTTTTCGAATGGCCAAAGCATTTTTCCATTGGCGCTGAAACCAAACATCCAAAGTCTTTGCAACTTGGTTTTTTCTAAAGAAGGGCTCGTCACATTGGCAAAACATGCGGAAACGCAGTTGGGTATCAGACTGTACAACTCCAAAACCTAAAAGTTCGCCTTTGTAAGATAAACTTTGTAGACCGGAAGCCGGCTTTAGTTTGGGATCAAAGCCGTTAGCAAAAACCCAGCGATGACCGCGTTTAAGGTGTTTAGTAATATCGCGGCTTAGGGTAATTTGGGGTAATACTTCTGGGCTGATGATGAAACTCATCCGCCGATCTTACATGCGTCAGCTGAAGAGGTCATTACAGAACGAAAATACAAGGGTTCGTCGGCTTCTGGCTTTGTAAAAATTCCTAAGATTAGGCATTTTGGCGGCGTTTCGCTTCGGACTTCTTGAGTTTTTTAAAGGTGGCTGGCATCCCTAAACCATGACGAATCCAATTCCCGCACAACCAAAAAATTCTTTCCGTATTACCCTTGAATTAAACCGTTCAGAAAAACGTTTGGATTCGGCTTTACTGAAAGCCCTAAAAGAACAAAACGAAAATTTGGATTTACGTGAAATCAGTCGAACCACTTACAAAACGTTGTTCAACGAAGGCAAAATTCAGATCAAAGGCCAAATCGCTCGACCCTCATCAGCCATTGCTAAAGGCACTACTTACGTAGACATTTTGGGTTATAAGTAGGCCCCTTAGAGGACCTCCTAAATGAAAATAAAAAACTTATTAAAACAGCATTCTGAATTCTCTAATAACGGCACTTCACAAAACAGTCTTGTTGGTAATTTGGGAGATAGCTACTTACTGAAAAATAACGAAATATTCAGAAATGTCCGGACTGCCGTTTTAGATGCTGGATTTACCTTTACTGATCAAGTCGATCCCTTTTATGCCAGTCTGCCATTAAGCCAATTGGATGCGATTCTTGCCAAACATCAAATACCTTTTCAGAATAATGTGGCTGTATTGGTGGATATTGAATCGAAGTCACCGGGGCAAATAGAATGGGACTACATTAGCGACGGTCTGAAACAAAATCATTTGTTCCATGAGTCCTGTCATGCCGTCGCACGGTTCTTAAGAAAAGATTTAAAATTCGATTCGACTAAACAGACGCAGTTATTATTAACTATCCTAGAGGAATCTTTTGCGAACGCTTGCGAGTTTTTGGCGGTAGCCGATGCGGCAGACGCTACCCACCGTCTTTTTTATGAATGGAATTCCTATATTTGTATTTTCGGTGAAAGATCGAATATTAAAAAAGCACTCACCGAAATCGGCCGCGCCGAAGTATTTAAATTTTTTATTGTGGCCCACTTGTACAGTAATTTTTTGAACGAACGTTGGTTAGAGAATGACTTTCAAAGAGTTCTGAAATTATGTTTTGTTGATGAAGTAAATGAGACCTCTAAAAAAACCTTGAGGGCATTATCCAAAGAGGCTTTTACCCTAAATCCTCGTTTTCGGTATGTGACCACATCATTCTATTTAAAATCAAATGGGTATTCTGAAAATGCTGAAGAGGCTTTGAGTTTTGATCCCATCGAAGCGGTCGAATCAAAGTCCTCTTTGAAAAATTGGATAGATCTTTTGTCCAAATTTGAACTGCAGACCTAGAGCAAAAACTTTAAACAGTTTTCCGAGTAAATACTCGATTAAAATTCCTAGACAATCATTTACCCTACCAATAATAATTCTTACCAGAACAAACAATTTACCAAGGGTAGGAATATGAAAATTTTTAAAAACGTAATTTCTGTAGTTCTTTTTTTACTGGCCACTACTTCATTTGCCGCTGAAAAAATTGCGGTCTCTGAAGCTTCTAAAGATCCATTTTTTAAAGCGGTCGCTGGAGTTTGGACTTTATCTGAACAACTAGAAGGAAAATGTGCAGAACAGGTAACTGTTGATTTACAAAAAGGTTACATTAGTCAATTGGATGCGGTTTCTTTGTATTCAGGCGATAAAAATAATCTTCTTTATCGTTTCGGCGCTTTAAATTCAGGAACTTATTATTTCTGGGGTAAAGCAATTCAAGAAACTTTAGAACGCGTAAAAAGTTCAGCCGTTTCTGCCTATACTTTATCTGCAATCAGCCGTGGCTACACTGTGTTTGGCATCGACGAAAGAACTTCGTTAACAGGCCATTTTTCACAAATCCATGCTGGTCCGGTGCAATTGCATTTAAGTCGTGCTTTAACGCAATCAACTTACCTAACTGTTTTAAAAGAAGAACTTCAGGACTGCGTGTATTCTAAAGCGACTGTTACCGAGTAGTCGCATGTCATGCGACTAATACCAAATGGTCGCACGACATGCGACTAATACCGAATAGTCGCACGACATGCGACTCATTATCAGCGCAAAGTTTTTAACAGGTATTCGATTTCAGCATCGCGATTACAGGCATGCACGGATAATCGGATACCAGGTCCCCGGTGCGGACCGTAGGCTATGTGTGCATTTTTTAATTTCTGTTCGGCTTTTTTCATTTGTTCGGGATCTTTGCTGTAAACACTGACAAAAGGTCCCGATTGATTCAGAACTAAATAACCAACGTTCTTTAATCCTAAACGTAATAGTTCTCCCAATCGGGAGGCTTCAGCGAAAATATTTTCAATTCCAGTTTCTTGAAATAAGTCTAAAGTCGAACCCATGGCGATCACTTCAATCATCGCTTTGGATCCAGGCTCGAATTTATGGGAAGTCTCTTTCGGTTTATTATTTAAATTTTTTATCGTGTCTGGGTCACCGTAGGTCATTGCACCGAATTCAATTGGTTGCATCTGTCCCATCCGGGATTTTTTGATAATCATATAGCCGGCTCCATAGGACGAACACAGCCATTTGTGACTGCCCCCACAAACTACATCAAAACCAGAATCGCGAAACGAAAATGGCCGGACTCCAGCACCTTGGATAATGTCTGCCACTAACCATATGTCTCGGCCCAGAACTGAATCAGCGATTTTTTTTAAGTCGGTTACAGAACCGGTTTGATACTGCACCCACGAAATCGCAATGACTTTTGTTTTTTCAGTGATGGCTGCGATAATTTTTTCTGCAGGGGTTTCCCAGTCTTCTGAAGCAACAGAAATAATTTTTGCACCCCTGGCGACGGCGGCGACATTCCATGCGTAGAAATTAGAAGGGTATTCCTGATCCCAAGTTAAAATTTCGTCCCCTTTACCCAATGGAATCCCGAACGCAGCCTGGGAAATGGCCGAAGCCGTAGTCTGGAAGTAAGCAACTTCTTCGGTTTCGGCTCCTAGAAATAATGCAATTTTTTTGCGGACGACTTCGGTTTCACCCCAGCCCGTCATAGCGCAACTGGCGCCTTCTTTATAAAAACGTTCTAACCAATGTTGCGCGGTTTTTACATTTACATCGGGAATCGCAGCCTGGCCGGCATTATTGAAATTGGCATGATCAGGGGAATAATAGAAATGAGATTTAAATTCAGAGATAGTCATAGTCACTTCATCGCAATTACGCTTTTTAAAGAGTTAATGTATAAAGTAAACTTCTTTTTCCCTTCTTTAGACAAGCTATATGTTGTTTTCGGTTTG
>JAYVAZ010000409.1:0-3287 GCA_043750675.1 Pseudobdellovibrionaceae bacterium
CATTAATTGGTTTGGTGTTTCTTTACCTTCATCTTCATGTTTAGTCGTTTTTTAAGGCGCTACTAATAGGTGAATTCGCTGCCAAAAGTTAATCCTGCCGTCCGGGTGGTCTCTTTTAATTCTGAGTTGTAATAATACAATCCAAATGCCGATCGTAAACCACGGGTTTGCCAAGAATATCCCACGGAATAGTAGGTGCTTTGTCCTAGGTACTTGATTTCGGGCCCAAGCTCTTGGTTCAAGCCACATAAGAACTGGTGTCCCGCCACTGAGTTCATTCTGTATCCAAAAGATTGGAACATTTTGTAAGAGTAATTTAATTCTGACTTCTCTTGAAACTGGGAGTCGAATAGAAACTCATGATCTCCCACTTTAAATCCATGTCCCAAGATTATGAAAGAACCCAACAAACTAGCGTCGGCGGCACCGGTGTCCGTTTCCGATATAATATAGTCACTGGGAGTAGGATTGCCATAGGAGTAGGTTTTTACCGACCCTGAATTTCTTTTGAATAATCGCCACTGGCGGCTGCGAAAATTAAATCCAAAAGTGTAAGTATCAAAACTTATGTGTCCGGACGCAGATATACCAACGCTAAAAGATTTCAATTCATTTTTAATGTAAGACGTTGATTTTTCGCCGGTCGTTAGGCTGGTGAACTCACTAAAACCGACCAAAGAATTCTGCGAATATTCAGCAAAATAACTTAAAGCAAAAGGAATACTTTTGAACGCCATTGAATAGCCTAAAAGATAATGGGAAAGACTAATGTCAGATTCAAGAACATTTTTAGAAGCACTTGTTTGTACTGTGGATTTTAATTTTAACTGGTTCGGAGTTAAGTTGACCGCAAAGAATTCATGATTAAGGGCAGAACCAATCAAAATTGAGCTAAGATAGGCGGGATTCAAACTAAATGAAGATACTTCGGATTGGTCGATTTTATTAATAAAGCTCCCCAGCGTGTTACCACCGATGGAGTAAGCATCCTTTGTCTTTCTTCCCAACAGACTGGGGTTATAGTAGGACGCGGCGGTTGGGTCTGATATCGCGGCTCCCGAATTTCCCATTAGGCCCTCATAAAATCCGATGGAGGTCGAAACTTGGGCATAACTACTCACACCACTTAATAATAAAGTGGTAAAAACACATAAAAATCGAATGCGAAACAGAGTATTTAAAATAATGTATTACCTCGTTAGTCAATCATGACTGATGAGGCGAAGGATTACTAACTTTGTCACGCAGCAAGATGCTGAATTTACATAGAAATTCTGAAGTTTTAATTTTAGAATTTTGAAATTGAAAGAGGTCGCAATGATTAAAAATGCTTTAATTCTTTTCACGCTAGTTTTAGGTTTTTTGTCCACGCCAAAGGCGTTTAGTAAAGATCTAACCAATCGCCTGGGAATTGGCTATCGAGATGCGTTTTCTTTTTCTTTGCCTAGTATTGCGGCGATTTATTATCCCAACGACCTTTACGGAGTTGTAGGATCTATTGGCTTAGATACTGAAGAAGATAATTCTAAATCGGCTTTTTCAGCAGGAGTTCGTCGAATTATTTTTAAAGAGGATCAAATGAATTTTTTTATGGCTGGGATGTTATCCATCTTAAGTCAGGAAACTTTGGCGACGGGAACCAAATCTGGTTATGAATTATCGGCTTTGGTCGGCGGCGAGTTTTTTTTGTCGGGCCTAGAAAGTTTGGGATTTAATTTTGAAACCGGAGTGGGTGTAACAAATATTCAAAAAGTTCGTTTCCGTACCGTTGGTGATCACATGCTAAGAGCCGGCGTAGTATTTTATTTTTAGGAGAATTTATGAAAACCGTAATTTATACAAAAGAAGCCCCTGAACCTATTGGTCCCTATTCGCAAGCCATTCGATTGGGTGATATTTTATTTTGCTCGGGTCAAGTGGCCATCGATCCGAAAACGAATCAGGTTTTGACTGGCAATGTTCAAGTCCAAACGGAACAAGTTATGAAAAACATTGAGGCTGTCTTGACGAAGGCCGAATTAAGTTTTGCCAATGTCGTTAAGACAACAATTTATTTAACTTCAATGGGTGATTTTCCAACTGTGAATGAAATCTATGGAAAATATTTTAAGTCGGATTTTCCGGCGCGATCTACGGTAGCGGTATCTGCATTACCAAAAGGCGTAAATGTAGAAATTGAAGTGACGGCTAGTTACAAAATTTAATGAAGCTAAATAGAATAAAAAATATATTTTTATTTACGATTCTGATCGTCTTTTTTAGTTACTGGTACATTCAAACCTATCTTAAGATTAATGCTGAGCTTACCAGCTCGTGGAAGCTCGAAACCAAGGCCGACTGTGCTATCGTATTAACTGGCGGGGCGGGACGTATCAGAGAAGGTTTTGATATGCTTTCTCGCAAACAAGTTAAGAAGCTGATCATTTCTGGAGTGCATAGTAATTCGCAGCTAAAAGACATCATGCCGATGTGGGCGTACTATAGTAACTTGAAAGAAAGTGATGTGGTATTGGAACGGCGGAGCAATACTACCTTTGGAAATGCTCAACAATCTTTACCTATTTTCGAAGCCTTGAATTGTCGGGACTTGGCTTTGGTCACATCTCGAACTCATATGTACCGTGCGTTTCGGACCTTCCTCCAGACCTTTCCGCCGTCCGTTTCCATATACCGAGTGGCCACTCATACACCTTCCGTGGACTTAGGGCGTTTTGAAGTCTGGTCAGAAGTGTTAAAAACGATGTTTTATGATCTATGGGCCTTTTAATCTAAGAACTAACCAGACAGTGTATTAGGTTACGTTAATTGGACCTTCGCAGAGCCAAGATTTTTCTAAATATTCCGATATATTGGCCATGGGATATCTGCTTCAAAGGTTTGATCAATTTGTAATTTCATTAGGTAGAAGTGTAACTAAGAATTTAGAGTACACCGGCCAAGTATTGTTAATGGTCTATCTTGCTATTCGGGCAACTGTCGTCGATCAGGCACAAGGTTTCAGAACAATCGTCAGCGTTATTTCTGCGCAGATTTATTTCACCGGATTTCAAGCCTTACCTATCGTATCTGTCTTAGCATTGGCGTGCGGAGCCATCGTCATTTTGCAATCATCGTCCAATTTAAATTTATTAGGTGGCGCGCAGATGATTGGCAATTTACTGGTGGTTATTATCGTAAGGGAATTAGGCCTCCCTTTGGGCTGCCTGCGGCAGGCGATGTCGCTCCGCTCCATTCCCCGCGCAAAAACGGCGTGGCCAAGTCTTCACCTTCCCAATGAGGGCAAAAAG
>JAYVAZ010000410.1:0-3254 GCA_043750675.1 Pseudobdellovibrionaceae bacterium
AATCCGGCTTTTAGTCAAAAAACCTGGACCCGCATAGGTGAAGTTACTGATGTGGGTACAATGACGATCGAGGGAACTGTTAATAAATCAGGTTTCTTAATTCTATTAACTATATTAGGCGCCTGTGTCGGTTGGACTTTTCAATCGGGCCTGATTTTAATTGGTTCAGTCATTTCCGCTGCTATTTTGTCTTTTTGCATTATTTTTAAACCACAAAGAGCCGCATTTCTTTCACAGCCTTATGCATTGTTAGAAGGGTTATTTCTAGGTTCGGTTTCTGCGACCTACGCAGTAAAGTACCCAGGTATTGTTACTAATGCCTTGATCGGAACCTTAGGTTGTTTGGTTGTTATGTTGGTCATGTATCGATTTCGTATTATTCGGGTCACTGAAAAATTTAAAACAGTGATGTTGGCAGCTACAGCCGCAATTGCGGTTACTTATTTAGTAAGTATGGTAATGAACCTTTTTGGTAGCGCTGGAATTCCGATGATTCATGAATCTGGTGGGGCAGGAATTGCCTTTTCAGTTGTGGTTGTAGGCATTGCCGCTTTTAATTTGCTTTTGGACTTTGACCTTATCGAACAAATGTATGCCCGGCAGGCTCCAAAGTTTATGGAATGGTATTGCAGTTTTGCTTTACTGCTGACGCTGGTCTGGCTGTACTTGGAAATTCTTCGTCTTCTAGCAAAAGCTAGTAAGAAGTAAGTTTTGAACCAGTTCGGTAAATTAGGTCGCGCTTCATTTTTTGATTACTTAGATTTTCTTCGCGCCTTTTTTGCCGGCATCGTGTTTCTTTATCATCTTTCCTACCCTCGCAATGGCTACCACTTAAATGGATTGTATCAGCTAGAGTGGGGTCACTACGCGGTCGCTGGTTTTTTCTTTATTTCTGGTTTTTTTATGGCGCATTTATTAAGAAGCGACCTCAAAAGTTCGGAATTTATTAAGAACCGTTTGTTACGAATTTACTCGGTTCTGATTCCCTGCCTATTTACAGATGAAGGAATTGGTGGAATTTGGCAACGGGCTTTAGACAAAGTCACTCCGCGAATTAGGGAAGGGTTTTGATTAACTAATTTGTCAGTTGACCTTGTTAAGCCCGAATTTATAATGACGGAATGATTAATTTCAAACCGTCATTTTTATTTTGTTTTCTGGTTTTTCTAGTCGCGTGTGGAGCGGTTCCAAAATCGAATGATGAAATTACTCAGCAGATTACTGAATACCAAATTAGCGGCTCGGAATGGGAAGTATTGGATCGCAATCCTCCCCGTATTACTTTGCATCAAGGGCAAGTTGATTTTTCGTTTTCTAAAAACAGCCCGTTGATTAAAACAGATTTTGGGCCATCAGCAGCGGCAACCGTACGATTTGTAAACGAGGGTTCTGGAAAATATTTGATTGTTTGGTCGTGGTTGGCCAAGGGTAGTTCTGCAAAAATCGATGTCGTATTTCCAAAGTTATCAGTTTTTGATTCCCAAAAAAATCTTATAAAAATTAAATTGGTTCAAAATGGCGAAGAAGCAGCGTGTGGTATTTTTAGATGTCGGAAAATGGTTTATGATATTGGTGAGCTGCAAAATGGAACCTATCAGTTAGTTTTGGTAGCCACGGTGGAGGATCAAAGTTTTGTCTATGCCGATTATTTTGGTGATCTCCGTGTCAGTTTAGAATCGACCTTGCCTTTCCCATGAAGAACTATGGGGCGTATTTCCCCATAGGAATGATTATTTTTGCAAATGACCGGCTTCAGCAGTAAATTGCTAAACGTGAAAAGCAGGGCAGATGGGTGATTCAACGTACCTAAATATCAAATCAGAAGGCACAAGCAAAGAAGAAAGATTCAGGATGTTATCTGAATCGGTTCCGACGATTGTATTTGTCGCAAATGACGACGGAAAAATACTTCATTTTAACTCCCGCTGGGCTGAATTCACAGGCCAAGACAGCAACGATTTAAGTTCTATAACTTGGATTAATTCGATACATCCTGATGACCTGCCTGAAATTGGCCGTACTTGGACGATCGCGAAAGAATCTAGAATCAAGTGGACTTGTGAATATCGATTACGTCGGTCGGACGGTGTTTTTAGATGGCATTTGGGAGTTTCTGTTCCTAAGTTGGATAGTAGTGGTAAGGTAGTCACTTGGATGGGTACCGTAACTGATATCCACGAACGTAAAGAGGCACACTTTGTTACAGAAGCCTCTGAAAAAAAATTAGATCAAATTTTCAACGAGGCCCCTTCGACTTTGGCGGTTTTGGTGGGGCCAGATTTCGTTTATGAAAAAGTGAATAAAAAATTCTTTGAATTCACTGGTTTTGATTCTTCAATAATCGGAAAACCAGTTCGGGAAGTTTACAAGGGAAAAGACCTTCCCGATTTTCTTCGAAAGTTTCAGCAGGTATATGACACGGGGATTGGATACAATGGTAAAGAAATTGCTATCAATTTAGTAACCGCGACCGGCGAAAAAACCGTTTATGTAGATATTAACTATCAACCTCTGCGCGATCTTGAAGGTAAAATTTATGGTCTGGTCAGTCAGACGTTTGATGTGACAGAAAAAGTCCAAGCTCGAAAAGACTTGGAGCAGGCAAAGGCCGCGCTGGAAGAAAAAAGTTCAGGATTAACTTTTCAAAAAAATGTTTTAGAATTGGCTTTAGATGGGAAAGATCAAAGCGAAGTACTTATTTTTTTAACGAAAACCGTCGAAATACAGTTGGGTGGCGATTTACTCACGTCAATTTTAGTGGCGGACTCTGATGGCGAGCACCTATTCAACGCAGCGGCATTGAGTCTTCCCAAAGAATATAATGATGCCATTAATGGGATTAAAATTGGGCCAACGGTGGGTTCATGTGGAACAGCCGCCTTTAATAAAAAAATAGAAATTGTTGCCGATATTGAAACAAGTCCTCTTTGGGAAAATTACAAAAATCTAGCGCTGAAGTTTGGACTTCGAGCCTGCTGGTCTTTCCCTATTTTAAGTTCTTCTGGAGGACTTTTAGGAACTTTTACTACCTATGCCAAAGCCATTCGGACGCCAACCGAAAGCGAATTTAAGGTTGTGGAAATTGCCGCTAAGATGGCCGCGTTAATTATCGAAAGACATAGCGTTAATAAAAAACGTATCGAAAGCGAAATGCGCCTAAACCTGGCTTTGACGGCCGGCAATATTGGATTTTGGGATTGGAATGCAAAAACGGGTCGTACAGAATTGAGTCCAACGTTGATGAAGGATTGGGG
>JAYVAZ010000411.1:0-6659 GCA_043750675.1 Pseudobdellovibrionaceae bacterium
ACCAGATCGGCAGTTTTATGCCAAGATACGGGCATGCAAAATGACAGTGCCTATTTTCCAAAAAATTATGCCGAATCCCGAGAAATTTTTCTTAATCAAATTGAACAGTTAAAAGCGCCGAAAACGATAGGCTCTTGGGAAATTCCAAGTAAAACTGATTCGGATTTGTTCGTTGATCATGTTTGGTTACCTGCCACCGATAAACCAGAAAAGCTGTTCGTAATTACCAGTGGCATTCATGGTTCTGAAACTTATGCAGGGGCGGCGATTCAAAGAATGTTTTTTGAAGAAATTTTTCCGCAAATTGACCGTCGAACTACTGGAGTCTTTGTGGTTCATGCAATGAATCCGTTTGGATTTAAGCATCACCAACGTTGTACTGAATCAAACGTAAATTTAAATCGCAATTTTTCTGTTTCAGGGGAGATTTATAGTCGGAAAGACGAAACTTCGGCAAAACTTTCCGAGCGTTTTTTAGATAGGTATCCCGTCAGCTCGATGCGAAGCCGATTACTAGATTCTTTAAATATGAAGAATGGGGAACCCTATTTTGATGACTATTCTATGGATGAAATTGTTAAAGGTTTGATTCCCGGGCAATTTGAATTTGTTGAAAACTGGGAATTTGGCGGATCAAAAGCCGAACCGCAAACGAAATTTTTTATTGAAAAATTATCGCAGCTGATGCCGTCTTACAAAGATGTTATTGGTTTCGATCTGCATACGGGATTAGGTGAATGCAACCGATTGCATCTACTAACTGATGGACCAGGCAGTCCTTCCATAAATCCATCTTTGTTTGCGGAATTATTTGTTCCAAAAGAGGATGTCGAAATTTATGCTTTTACTCCTCCGACTGAAAAGGGATTTTATCCCGTGCATGGTGCTTTAAATAGTACCTTTGGCGAATTGGCAAAATCGGACCAACGCGTTTGTTCGATCACTATGGAATTCGGAACCTTTGGACACAGCATGAAAGCACAGCTAGACGGATTAAATTGTTTTGCAGTTGCCCACCAGGGGCAAATGCATGGCTTTGCCAACAAAGATATCGAGAATAAAATATTAGCTGCTAATTTTGAACGGTCTCGACCAGCCAGCGCCGAATGGGAACAGGCTGTCATTCAATCGTCTCGAGGATTATTTCTAAAAGTCCTAACGCGTTCGGGAGTTTCTCGGTTCTAATTTTACCAAGGAAGTTCTTCACCTTGGTAATCAAAGAAATGACCGCTTTGTTTTGGTTTTGCAGTACTAATCACTTTGTATAATCCTTTTACGCAATCGTTCACCGTTACTGATGCTCCGGCTCCACCCATGTCGGTTTGTACCCAACCTGGATGCAAAGCAAGGCAAGTAATATTTGGGAACTCTTTTGATAAACATCTATTAAACATATTTAAAGCGGTTTTTGAAATTCGGTAATCATAATAACCGCCGCTAGCGTTGTCGGCGATAGAACCCATTAGACTACTTATCTGCGCAATGATTCCTGATTTCATATAAGGAACTACTAATTGACTGATTCGAATGGGTCCATAGGTATTAACCTGAAGAACTTCTTCCAATTTTTCGATGTCTAATTCCGCCAAAGATCGTCCCCGGTCGCCAATCACACCAGAGTTATTTATTAAAATATCCAAACTTCCCATTTTTTTAAGTTCAGCGCTGAGTTCATTTAAAGCCCGCGCATCGCTGACGTCGGCAACTACAGTAGATATGGCAGGATTTTCTTTTGCTAATTTCAACAGTTGCTGAGCTGATGAGGCGTCGCGGTAGGTACCTATAACCTTATAATCATTTTTAACGAATTCATTAACTAATGCTAAACCAATTCCACGTCCGGCACCGGTAATAAGTACGTTTTTCATGCTTTTTCCTTTTTAATACATTTACTACTTGCAAGAAAAAATAAATTTGGCTAGAAAAATTTATGCCGTATCGGGAAAAACTTAATTCCTACACCGTCAAGGACCCAAAGCAATTGCTTGCGGTTTGGCGTAGCGAACGGGCCTATCGAGTCGCTAGAACTCTTTGCTATTGCGGCGTTCCACTTTCAATCATAGCTACAATCGCAGATTATATTTGGAGTCCAACTGCCGTTGTTGCCGTGGACTTTATTTTGCTGATTGGATGTTTGCTTTCTTTGGCTTGGACATTTTCGAAAAACCGACCGACTTATTTTTGGCTTCCGTTATTTGTTGGTTTTTGGATCAGCACACTACCCTCTTTATGGGTAACCGGTGGAATTCAAAGTCCCTTTCTAGGCATTGCATTGATCTGCGGATATGTTTTTGGAATGGTTATGGATCTTAAAAGTCGCCAATGGATTTACCTGTCGTTTGTTGTCGCGCAAATCGTTTTCTTCAATTTCATTGGATTATATATTCAACTTCCCGTTGATTATGTGGCGCCTTCTAAGCTGATTGCAGTTACCTTATTGGCAACTATTGGCGCAATTGCTACGTGTATTCATTCGATGTTCAGGACCGAAAAGGATTTGTCATTAGAGTTTTCCGATCACTATCGAAATTTCATTCTTACTGAAGAACAATTAAGACTAAGCGAACTCCAGCTGCGTGAAGCCCAATCAATTGCACGTATTGGTAGTTGGATGTGGAATTTGAAAGAAGATTATGTCTATTGGTCGGACGAGCTATTTGTCATTTTCGAAGTTTCAAAAGAAAATTTTGACCATTCGTTTAAAGGTTATCTTCAACGACTGAATCCAGAAACACGCGATAAGATCAGGTTGTTGATTCGGAACTCTATCGAAACGGGCCAAGATTTTACTTTCGAAAGTAAAACTCATACTAAGGCAAAAGGTGAATGTCATATAATCAGCCATGGCCGGGTGGTAAAAAATCCTGATGGTGAAGTGGTCAGCATGATGGGAACTTCTCAGGACATTACGAACCGCAAACGAATTGAATCGGAATTACTGGATGCTCGTAACCAAATGGAAAAGCGGGTCGAAGAAAGAACTTTGGAACTAGCACAAAGTTTAAAACGAGAAATGGCAGCAACAGAAGAAGCCGAAAATGCCAGCCAAGCCAAAATGCAGTTTTTAGCAAATATGAGTCACGAAATCAGGACACCCATGAATTCCATTCTGGGGTTTTCTGAATTACTGGCATCTGAAAAATATTCTCCAGAAGAGAACCGGGAATTTTTAGCCCGCATCAATTCCAGTGGTTCGCAGTTAATGCATTTAATTGATGATATTCTTGATCTTTCCAAATTTGAAGCGGGACGGATTCCTATTCATAAAACTTCTTTCGTTTTGAAGGATCTGATTGAAGAAGTGCTAGCATCGTTTTCGCCGAATCTTAATTCAAAGAATATTTCATTAAAACTAAGTTATGCAGAAAATCTTCCCAAACTAGTTTGCACCGATGCTCATAGATTGAATCAAATTTTAATTAATTTGTTGAACAACGCAATCAAGTTCTCTGACAAAGGTGAAATTAAAATTATCGTATCTGGACAGCATTTAGATTTGAAAAAGTTTGAATTAGGTATTGATATTATGGATTCCGGAATTGGTATTTCTCCCGAAAGTCAAAAAAACTTGTTTCAAGCGTTTCGGCAGGGCGACAGTTCAATCGGACGTAAATTCGGCGGCAGTGGTTTAGGGTTGGCATTATCGCGGCGGATTGCAGAAGCCTTAGGTGGTAGTTTGATTTTAAAGGAAAGTACTCTAGGCGAAGGCAGTCACTTTTATTGTCAAGTTCCGGTAGAGATTCTTGCCGCCAAAAAGGCAGAAGTTAAAATTCTTAAAGATCCTCCGGTAGGGGGGACCACTGGTCTAGAAGGAAGAAAAATTCTTTTAGTCGAAGATTCACAGGATAATGCCTTCTTGGTTTCTTTTTATATTAAGTCTTTAGGAATGGAAACTGACTTTGCAACGGATGGAATACAAGCCGTGAAAATGGCTGCTGAAAACAAGTATGATTGTATATTGATGGATATTCAAATGCCGGGAATGGATGGCCTGGAGGCGACCAGAAAAATTCGACGTCAGGGAAATCGGGTGCCCATTATTGCTTTAACTGCACATGCGTTACCTGCGGAAGCTGCGAAATCGTTCGAAGCAGGTTGTAATTTGCATCTTACTAAACCGATTGATCGCAATGAACTGATTAAAGCTATCAGTAACCAGTTAAAGAACTTTAAAGATGTTCCTGTCGGCCGCACAATTAATCAACCAGATCTCTGATTTTATGCGACGCTGTTGCCTGCGCACAATGTGAACAACAGAATATGAGATCGTTTTCTTCAACACCATGACCTATTACTTGGGTTCCACAGTGCGTGCATTTAGGTGCTAACTTGCGAATGGCACATTCAAAACTATCAAAAGTATATTCTTTGCCTTCCATAACAATTTGAAAAGCATGAGCATAATCGTTTCCACAAGTTTCACATTTTTGCTGTAAATTCATGAACCAGCTCCAAAATTTTCCAGGTTGAACGTAAGAACCCCCAGGTCTAACAGGAAGCCAGACCCAGGGTGAATATTAAAAAGTTGAAACCCAAGCTAGGCATCATTCTTGGGCTTCGTACCGAAACATAAATTTGATGATTTTCAGGCATCAAACATTCACTATGCTTTCGTTGTAGCTGTTACGATGCATTTCATTGCTAATTTCTGCTTTAGGATTTTACTCCCTTTATAGAAATTCTGCATAGAGTGCATTTTACTGCCTCACAGCTTACAGACATTACTAAAGCAAAGAGCAGACCAAGTCAGAAACTATTCCATAGCAGAAGAGATAAGATTTGAATTTATTCAGGTCAAAACTACACACGACTTCTGGATTTTTACTACACTCATCAAGACAATTGTCGCAAGTCAGCCGTAGTCGTGTGTTTATAAAGTCGGACTATTTTTTAAAATTTAAGTTACCGATAAAATCAGTTTTTCCAATATCAACACCAGCATGTCTCATCAAGGCATAGGCTGTCGTCAAGTGGAAATAGAAATTAGGAATGGCTAATTCTTCCAAATATTCTTCACCAGTCAACCACTGTCCCTGGGCCCATCCCGGTTTAGCCTGAATCGAAGCCATTTTTTCAAAGTCAGATTTTTTAAAAGTCTCCAAATAAGAAATAACTTTACCAACGCGTTCATGAAGTTCTTTCCAAGTGGCTTCGTTATCTTCATGTTTAGGTGCTGTTTGGCCAGATAAATAGGCGGCAGAAAATTTTGCGGCATCACAAGCCGATTGAATTTGTTCGCCGAAAGAATACATATCCGGAGCAAGCCGATAATTTACTAAAACATTTATATCGAATTTTTTATGATCAGCAAAAGCCGCGGCCTTTGTCATACATTGATCCATGTTTTTAAGCATCTTTTGAAATTGAAAAATAGAACCTGAACTCATTGAAAACTCCTTGTGAAGGAGATTATATTTTCATTTTCAGCTATAAAAGACAACCTTAAACATTGGCCTTTTTTTTCTTAATATCCAGGGTTTCGTTAATCTCTTCGGCAAGGTCCATAAAATAGTCGTTTTTACGAAAGTGGATTGGTTGTTTTGTAGTGCCTGTCCGGTATTGTTGCAAATAGACCTTTAAGTGATGAATGGGTCCGGCAATTCTATTAGACATATACAAACCGTACAAAAATAAACCTAGGCTAATAATTATCGTCATAGTGATAATCGTAATATTTAGAGTCATTTTTTGTTCTTGTAGAACAGTTAAAAACAAATGATCAGCGGGAAGTCCCAGAGAAGAAGTTTGTTCCGTTAAGTTCTTAAAAAAGAAAGCCATAACTATAAAATAAAACAGGTTAATTCCCACTGCTATACCAACAGTATAATAAAGAAAGCTTTTTTGAAATGCAGGAACAATCAGCAGTTGCCCGCGGCGTTCATCGTTTTCTGAGACTTTGTTTCTTTTCATAAATGCTCTTTTCAAAAGTTGATTTCCGCTAGACTACTTTACGTTGCTTGTTTTCAATGTAGAGTGACCACTTCACCAAAACTGCGCGTACTTTATTTATGTCCAAGGGTTTGGAAATATAATCATCCATTCCATGTGCTAAAACCCTTTCGCGATCACCTTTAATTGCATTTGCCGTCATGGCTATTATGGGAATTTCGCTGTTCAAAAGTGCACTGTTATTTCTAATATAGGTGGTCGCCTCGTATCCGTCCATTTCGGGCATCTGGCAGTCCATTAGAACCATGTCGTAATGTTGCTTGGCCAGGACTTCGACGGCTTTTTTCCCGTCAGGAACAACATCGCTTTGCAAATTAAATTTTTTCAGCATTTTTGAAATAATAATTTGATTTACGTGATTGTCTTCGGCGATCAGAATTCGCAGGGAGGCACTGCTTTCTGGGAAATCTGCCACAGACTCTAACACATTTTTCTCTAACTCTTGGGTTCTCTTTTCTGTTGCTAATTGTATGGTAAACCAAAAAGTCGAACCTTTTCCAGCTTGCGAATCCACGCCAATGTTTCCACCCATTTGCTGGACAATTCTTTGCGAAATTGAAAGACCCAATCCAGTGCCTCCGAAACGACGGGTGGTCGAATTGTCAGCCTGTACGAATTCTTTGAACAGTAAAGGTATGGCTTCTGCGGCAATTCCAATCCCCGAATCTTGAACTTCAAAGCGCAAATTAACCGTGCTATCTGTTTGGGAG
>JAYVAZ010000412.1:0-1547 GCA_043750675.1 Pseudobdellovibrionaceae bacterium
GCTGAGGCTCAAACTTTCAGCGAACAGTTAACCAAAGCGCTAGATCATTTTAAAAAGATATCGGAATTAAATACGGAAGGTGTTGAGCCTTTGGTGACCCCATCTGAAGTCGAATCAATTTGGCGGGAAGATGTTTTTATTAAGATGAATACTACAGAAGAGTTAATGACTAACGCTCCTGAAAAAGTTGGGAATCTTTTTAAAGTACCACCGGTAGTGTAGATAATCAGCTAAAGAGGCAAAATGGATTTAAACAAGGCAACCTACGCTGAATTGAATCAGCATCTGCAAGCAAAAAAAATCAGCGCCGCTGAAGTAGCGAAGTTTTTTTTAGAAAAAACAAAAAAACTTAATGGAAATTTAAATGCTTTCATTTCTATCAATGAAAATGTGATCAAAGAAGCCGAAGTTATTGATCAGAAAATTGCCAAGGGTGAATCGATTGGTGCCTTGGCGGGAGTACCTTTTGCTATTAAGGACCTTCTTTGCACCAAAGGAATTAAAACAACGGCAGCTTCGAAAATACTTTCCAATTTTATTCCCCCTTATGATGCCACTGTTGTCCGTCGACTTAAAGAATCTGGGGCCGTTATATTAGGAAAAACGAACTTGGACGAATTTGCAATGGGTTCCAGTAATGAAACTTCAGCGTTTGGCCCGGTAAAAAATCCCTGGAATATTGAATATGTTCCGGGCGGCTCAAGTGGTGGTTCGGCCTCGGCCCAAGCCGCAAGAATGGCGATGGGTTCAATCGGAACAGATACGGGCGGCTCCATTCGCCAGCCTTCAAATTTTTGTGGAATTGTTGGTGTAAAACCTACTTATGGTCGAGCTAGTCGGTACGGGATAGTTGCTTATGCTTCCTCTTTGGATCAGGCAGGACCAATGGTTTCCAGTGTGGCCGACGCTGCAACGGTGTTGGATTCTATTTGTGGAAAAGATTCCTTAGATATGACTACTGCCAATTTACCAAAAACGGAATTCCATAAAAATTTAAATCCAAATATTAAGGGAATGAAAATCGGTCTGATTAAAGAATATTTTTCGACTTCAGGTATTCAGCCCGATGTGATGGCCGCCGTTGAAAAGGCGAAAGAAAATTTTAAAGGGCTTGGTGCTGAGTTTGTAGAGATTAGCATTCCTTTAACAGAATATGCAGTTCCCATTTATTATTTAATCGCGGCTAGCGAATGTTCTAGCAACCTTTCTAGGTACGATGGAGTCAAATACGGTTACCGCGCCGACTTCAAATCATTGTCGGATTTATCATTGGATGAATTTTATTCGCAAACCCGAGGACAGGGATTTGGTACCGAAGTAAAGAGACGAATTATGTTAGGCACTTATTGTTTATCATCTGGGTACTATGATGCTTATTATCGGAAGGCTTGCCAGGTACGAAGGCTTCTACGTGAACAATTTAATGAAGCCTTTAAGGTGTGTGATGTGATTTTAAGTCCGGTTACAACATCAACAGCCTTTAAAATCGGTAGTCGTATTTATGACCCGCTGACCATGTACTTGAATGATATTTTTACCGTATCAAC
>JAYVAZ010000413.1:0-3249 GCA_043750675.1 Pseudobdellovibrionaceae bacterium
GGTTTAATAACCACTTCAATTTCTTCCCGTAGCATTTTCCCATTTGATGAATTTAATACGACAGCTGAATAGCCATTTTCTTTTGCAAACAAAATGGCTATTCAGCTGTCGTATTAAATTCATCAAATGGGAAAATGCTACCGGAAGAAATTGAAGTGGTTATTAAACCCATTGTAATGGGAGAGGCCGAGTATGTAACCGGAAGTCGGTACCTAGCCGGAGGCAGCTCCCCCGGTTTAAGTTTGTTCCGACAAATTTCCATTCCATTATTTTCACTTTTCTATTCTTTACTAATAGGAAAAAAATTTTCGGACATTACTTGCGGCTACCGCGCCTATAGGCTGGATTTTCTTTTCAGCGGAAAAATGAATATCGAACAAGATTGGCTGAACCGTTACGAAATGGAATACTATATTCACTACTACGCCTGTAAAATGAAATTGAAAATCAAAGAGGTTCCGGTCAATATTATTTACAACCACTTATCTAAAGGCCGGACTAGCAAAATTGCCCCGATTGTTGGCTGGTGGAAAATGATTCGTCCTATACTATTCCTAAAAATTGGAATTAAAAAATAGAAATGAAAAGAAAACCCCTTTTTATTTTTTTCGGTCTTTTCATTATTATTTTTTTCCGCTTCTATGGAACCAATATAGGTTTACCCAGTTTTTCTTGGGACTATGGTGCACACATTGTTTTGGTTAACGAAATTCTCAGTGGCCGCTGGTTCCCCGCCCTCACCGGGCCAGTTTCCCAGCACCTCATTTCGAAATACTTACCTTTGTACCACGGACTTTGGGGTTCTTATTTACCGGTTATTTTTCTAAAATTTTTCGGAGTGAGCACCCCGAAAGCGATGCTGTTCGTTTCAGACCTTGTTTTACTAAGTATCGGCTTTGTCGTTTACCGCCTTTCCGTCTTAAGAAATGATCTGCAAAAGTTAACTATCCTGTTTTGTTTTTTTCTGCTGACGCTTCCCCAGGTTTTCAAAATTGTTAATCAAGGAATGTTTTCCCAATTGGTGGGCATTGGATTCATGTCCGTTTCCTATTATTTTTATCAACAAAAGAAAATGCGAATTTCTTGGCTACTGATATTATATTCTTTTTTCTGCTACCCAGATTTTGCTCTTTGGCTGCTTCCGTTTTTTTACGTGGATCGTTTACGCGACAAAGAAAATTCAAAAAACCGCTTTGTCGGTTTTGCACTTTGCGCCTTTCATCTTCTTCTCGTACGTATCTTTTTTGCGCGTATATTGTTGCCGGGTTTTTCCGACCCTTACCTGGATGCATTTTGCTTACTGGCGATTTTTTATTTATTTAATAGGTATTTTTTGAAATCACCCGTCAAAGGAATCATCTTTTATTACCTTTTGGTTGCTACCCTTTTCTGTTCGATTTCTTATTTCGCCTTCGGGTACATCGAATATTATCCGAAAAAACTTTTGTTTGCGGCACCCTTATTGTTCCTTTATTATCTGGCGTCGGCGGACATACTTAAATACCGATTTCAAAATTACTTACTTATGTTTTGTTTTTTAACCAGCTATATATTCAATTTTTCACAAAATGGAACTTTATATTCTAATTACGTTCTTGGAAACTCTTCGTTCACCTCAAGTGAAGAAGCCGAAGTCCAAGAATTTAAAACCAAATATCAATGTAAAAACAAACTATTTATTCCCGATCAAAACCATTTCGTTTATTCTGCACTATTTCCGGTGCAACTTTTTGCCTATAATTCACAATTTGGAACTATAGATTTTCCGAACGAAAGCATCAACAGTCCCCTGTTTAATGATAACTCGATTAAACTTTCTGCGTTCCTTAAAAAAATTGATAAGGATGCGGTTTTTTTACAAGAAATTATCGATGCTAAATTTAAAAAAGAAAAATCTGATTCGTGTCTGTTTTTAACAAAAGGCTACCTGGTTGAAAAAGACAAATATATTTTGGATTTTACCGGCATCGAAATTACTAACGATGCACATTGGTTTGTTTTAAAGTCGCCAGCTAATTAGCTGGGGCCTCTTGCAGTTTTCTTTTCATGCGATCAATAAATTGTTGATCAACTCCGCGCTCAATTGCTTCATTCAGAACTCGCTCGGCTAATTCTTTTTTGCCATTGTTGGTAAGCAACCGAGTGGCTAAACTGTATGTCCAATGCGGCCCCCCGGCCCGTGCAACGACTAATAATAAACTAGCCGCTTTGACCGGCTCCTTTTCTTCAATCAATGCATGATACGCCGCCTGATAGGCGATGAAACCGTTATTTGGGAACTGCTTGGTTCCCTTATCAAATATCTTACTGGCGCCTTCAATATCGCTAATAACAATGGATAAAACCAGGCCGCCGATTAAGTACACTTGCTCGAAATCGGGCGATAAATCAGTAATCAGATCATACATATGAAACAGCCAGGAGTTGCCACGACAGACGTTTTTATTAATCGGATTATCGCAATAACTGGTATCTTGTAATGTTCTCAACCACAGCAAATCAGCCATGGGCATTCGAAAACCGAAAGTCAATTTTTCCTGCAGTGGAATCGGAGCATAGTATTTCTGCTGCTGATCGACGGTCAAGCGGGGCTTCACAGTAAACAGGTACGCATTCAAAAACATGCCGACGAGGAGCACCCCTAAAATAGCGCGATATTTTTTGAAGCGGTTAATTTGTTCCATCTTGAATATTAGATAAAACTTTGTAATTATTTATTGTCCACTCGTCCACGGAATTCAGCTTAGCCTTAGCAGAGGCTGTCCACGCATCACAATTTTCAGAAGCACAGGTAATTGACCCCGAAGTGAGATCCGAGCCGAAATCATCGAAAGCCTTCGATAGGATACAATTAGAGTTAGCCAAACACATTTTGGTGTTAAACGATACCGTAGCGGGTTCGACGAAATCAGCAATATCAAAATTCGCGTTCGGTGCCGCATCAGGGAGACCGACATTATAAATATGCTTTCCTTGAGGTAAAAAACTGATTGATTCGAAAGCCCCCTGATAGGAGGCATGCTCATTCCGAAAAGTCTCTTGAGATGTGTAGTAAGTCGAGAGTTGGGTTTTGGCCTCGGCTTGCCTAGCCTTGTCTTGAAACTTTCTAAGATTAGGTAGGGCTACCGTGGCCAAAATACCAATGATAGCAACCACTACCATTAGTTCGACCAACGAAAAACCCAGCTGAGATTTATTTATATTTATCATCTTGGGAATATCTTAGTAAAGAAACCAAAAAAAAACCAC
>JAYVAZ010000414.1:0-5849 GCA_043750675.1 Pseudobdellovibrionaceae bacterium
TTTTTTGCCAGATATAATTTGAGACATGTCAGTAGCAGTATGGGTTAATACCGATAAGGGTTTAAAGCGAGAAAATAATCAGGACTCTTTTTTATTTAACGAAAAAGAAGGGCTATTCGTCGTGGCTGACGGCATGGGTGGACATTTAGGTGGGGAAGTGGCCTCAAAAATGGCAGCCGAGACTTTCGTCCAAACTATGATCGAGCAGAAGAAGAAAATAACGGCACCTCGCGAACGGATCCAGTTTAGTTACCAGACCGCTAGCGCAAGAATTTACGATCACGCAAATACAGAAACCTCGGATCTTCATGGCATGGGCACGACGATGGTCGCGGTTTATTATACTGACCAAAGTCTGTATATAGCCAATGTCGGTGATTCGCGTGTCTATCTTTTTAGGCAGCCCTATTTTTGGCAACTGACAGAGGATCATTCTTTGGTAAATGAACAATTACGAGCCGGTTTAGTAACCGAAGCGGAATTTAGAAATTTAATGGGAAGAAATGTGATCACTAGAAGTGTGGGTTATGAACGTGACGTGATCGTTGATGTGCTGGAAAGACCTTTCACTCGCGGCGACCAATTTTTACTTTGCTCTGACGGTTTAAGTAGTTTGGTTCCTGACGCTCAAATTGCTGAAATTTTACGAAAACACAAAGGTGAAGAAGCGATTCGCAATTGCATTAGCGCAGCTCTGGCTCGAGGTGGGGATGATAACGTGACTGTGATGATGGTAAATTTAAAATATTAACGTGTAACTACTTGAAAATACGTACATAATTTTCTCTTGAATCACCTGTGTACTCTATTATAAGTTGGAATTTATGAGTAAAAAGCAAATTACATTTTTTGTGGTCACCAATGATCATGGCAGCACAAAAAAGTTCTCCCTTTCCATGGCAGTTATTAAGGGATTTTTAAGTATAAGTGCTGTGCTGGTTATTGCTTTAGCTGCCGGGGCCATTGACTACGTAGGATTGCTGGTTCAAACCGCTGAAAATAAAAAACTTAAAGAAGAAAATGCTATTTTGACAAAACAGTTCCAAGTTGTTGAAGGCAAAGTTTCGGCACTGGAAAACAGTTTAGAGCGAGTTAAAACTTTTACGACTAAATTAAAATTGATTACAAACGTAGAAAGCGAAGACCGCTCGTTAAAATTAACGATGGGTGCGCAACCACAGCCGAATCAACCAGTAGAAGAATTTGATCAGCCGATGGACAAACGGGAGCCTTCTTCCGAAATGGCCGAAAATGATAAAGAGTTTTTTGAAAAGCCACCGGTTAACGAACAAAAAGGTGAAATTGTGATCGATGGTTCCCGAGACTACGCTACCTTGTCGGTTCGTATCGATCATTCAATTAAAGAATCTCAGTTACGCGAACAAAGTGTTTTAGATTTATGGGAATCTTTGTCGGAAAGACAAAGTCTTCTGAATTCTACTCCCAATATCAAACCGGCTAAGGGTTGGTTCACATCACGATTTGGTTACCGTATTTCTCCCTTTACTGGGCGCCCCGCATTGCATGCGGGTCTTGATATTGCGGCCGCTCCTGGTTCGCCTATCTATGCCCCGGCTGATGGTATCGTTGCGTTTGCAGGTTACGATGAAGGTTTCGGTAAAATGGTAACCATCGATCATGGTTACGGCGTCACCACTCGTTTCGGTCATACTTCACAAGTGTATGTTCAACTGGGACAAAAAGTATCACGCTGGGATGTTATTGCTTCTGTCGGTAACACTGGCCGATCAACAGGCCCGCATCTTCACTATGAAGTCCGCGTAAACGGTGTTCCGCGCGATCCCGCCAACTATATTTTGGACGAATGATTATTCATCCGTAGTAAAAAAGTTCGGCGAGACATCGCCGGAAACGTAAACAGTTGAGTGAACGGCCAAAGCATAATTGAAATGATCGTCCAATTGCACGCCAGCAGGTTGTCCTACTTTTGTATAGCCTAGTCAAAAGTGCCAATGAAATTCTCGGGGCGTAAGCGCAAAAAAAAGGGAGATCCCACTAAGGATCTCCCTTTTTTGATCTCATTGTTTAAAAAAAGATCAATTTAGAATTACTGACCGCCACCGTTTACATACGGATTTTCAACTGGGGCAGTGAAACCAGCATCAAGCAATGCTTGATTTAATTTCGCTAACCACTTTGGAACATGCGCATTTTGGTTACATGGGACTTCAAAACCTGATTCACCTGCAGTGCAGGTCTCTTTAACTTGCTGAGCTGGTGAAGCCGGACGAACTTTGTAAGTTACGTTATGGCAAACAGTGCCAGACTCGCCGCCATCACAAACTTGTACCGTTACATATGATGCAGAAGCGTTGATTGCAGCTGTGGCAACGATGGTAAAAAGGAACATTTTCATAAAACTCTCCTTTGAGTATATGGTTATTTTTAGGCCACTAAAGTGACCCATAAATTGGTTGTGATCTCCTTATGCCAGTCATGAAAAAAATTTAAAGTGGCAACTGCATTTCTGTAGGCAAAGTACGGACATGTCCCAAAAAAAGTGAAAAAAAGTAGACAAAAAATTTTTGTCTACTTTTTGACCATGTAATTTTGTTAAATATGTGACTACTAATTTTGTGAGGGAGGTTGTGGTGTATTAGAAATATTTGAGTCGTCAAACACGGAATTCAATTTTTTTAGCCAATTTGGAGTATGTGCATTTTTATTGCAAGGTACAATAAATCCACTTTCTCCTGCCGTACAATTTTCTTTTACAAATAAAATGGGTGAATCTGGTTTTTTGAAATATACAATATTTTTACAAACCATGCCACTTTCTCCTCCATCGCAGGTTTGTACTTGAATTTTTTGACCATAGTGGTGACCTTCATTTTCAAAAATAAATTGATCTATATTCGAACCGCCGCCAACACCTGTTATTCCAGATATTGCGGTCATAGTAGTCGCTATCAGAACTAAAAAAATAAATATTGATTTCATGATTCATTCCCGGATTTTTTAATTGTATCGGTTACTGTGTAACTAAAAACTTTAATTCTTCCTAAACTTGAACTTTGCTTTAGCAATTCAATTTTAAGTTTGTAGGAATTATCATCAATTTGAAGCCACTTTTGATATCCTTGTTCACTTAGTCCTTCGGCCGTAAATGCAATGTGATTATTGCCCAGGGTACCGGCATTCTCAGGTTTGGCATAATTTTTTGTAAATTGATTGCCCAAAGTAAGCAACGATTCCGCTGACAGATTCGTTTGTCGATCGCCCAGAATAACATCGCCATCCCCTAGATATTTAAGAATGTGATCTCGACACATTTCTTTAACTAAGTCTATGCCATATTCGCCAAATCTGTTTTTAATATTTTGCGAATTAATTTTGCCGATAGAACTTAAAGCATATATTTCGGCAAATATAGGATTACTAGAAATTTTTTGATCGACATCATCCTTATATGTTTTTGACTTGTTTAAAGCCGAGGGGTTTGTTGATAGGAGAAAATTCTTAATCACTTCTGGACTTTGTCTTAAAACGTCATTGTCGTCACTTACGTTTAGTAAATATCTGTAGATCTTAAAAACGGTCATATAATTTGGCTTATTTTCTGATCTACAAATTCTTTGCAATGTTTTTAAGTTAATATTTGTTTTTTTTGCCATTTGGCGGAGTTTCTTATTGGAGTCTTCTGAAGTTTCAATCAATTTATTAATATCAAAAGATATCTGCATATGAATGTCAGATTTTTTGACTCTAATTGTTGCAGTCCTATTGATTTATTCAGGCAAAGACTTCAATTTAATATCCTTCCAATATTTGTAGGAATAGTTCGCTTAATTATAACGAAACTGTTCCGCATCCCTGGGAGCTTATGCTTCAGGAAGAGAAACAGTTAAATGGTTTTGTTATGATGGGTGATAGCTGGTTGGGAAGCGACGGCGCCTTAGCCAATATACTTTCCAAAAATACGGATAAAGATGTTCATAATGTGGCCATTGGGGGCTCTACTAGTGAGAATACGCTTAATCAATTAAATAGTTTTATCGCTACAGGAGGTTCTTTTGCTAGTGGGACTACAGCAATTATAAACCTAGGTATTAATGATTTTTTGCAAGGTAAAGATCGCTCCACTACAGAGAATAATTTGAATCAAATAGTAAGTATTTTAGGAGGCCAAGGTGTCAACATTGTTCTGTCAGGAGCGCCTGAGATTAAAAATATTCAAGATTTGCAAAATAAACAAACTGATCCCAGTCCAAATGCTTTAGTAATTGCTGATCTATATTCTAATGTTGCGGCTAAGGCAGCCGAACAGAACGTAAACCTTAAGGTTGTAGATGTGATGCCGGACTTATTAGCGAACAATCAATTAATTTATTCTGATGGAATTCATACCAATGCTGGAGGTCAGGCCAGTTTTAATGCAGCATTAGGCCAAGCATTAGTTGAAACTGGTGCGGTTGATAATATGCATGGATGGGGTCTAAGCCCGAACGAAGTCAAATCTTGGGCGTTTATTGATCAAGTCTTTGGTGAACAGGTTGTAATTGAATCAATTATTCAGGATCGAAACAACAACTATAATAATACTGATGAAATTGTAAAACAGTTTGCGGTCTTTCGTGAAATTTTAGAAAATACTCCTGAAATTCAAGGGTTACCTGAAGATCAACGAGAACAAAAAATGGTAGAATTAGTTCAGGATCATGTAGAAAAATTTCCTGAAACTTGGAAAGAAGATCTTAGGAGTGCCGTAACGACGGCACCAGAACCGACGTTGACTGAGTCAGCGGCGATAACTCAAAATAGTTTTGTAGGGCCGATAGACGATTTAGTAAACAGTGATGTTTTGCCTTTAAATTTGTTGGGTGCTTCATTTGAAGTACCATCACTACAAATGTCGGTAGCTCCGGTAGAAAGTTATACTCCGGCAGAAAGTTACGCTCCGGTAGAAGCGACCAACTTTGAAGTGTTGGGTAACGATACGAATAGATATTCGGGTAAAAGTTAACTATTTTTACCAAGTCTATTTTTGTAGGGCTGATAAATTTGAATCACTCATATTTGGAAGACTAATTTTAATAAAACTTAGAAGCTTTTCAAATTCACCCACCGACTTAATTTTTGAAAACTTGGTTTGCCAGTTTAAGTTGGCAACTTCCTGTGCATTAGATACTGAAATAGTCGATTTTTTTGGAGCATTGTCTATTGCTTTGACACTTAAAAAAATCGAGTCACAAGACTTTTGGGCAACTGCCGCAGCTGGCCCAAACGTCGTCAAAAGAATGAACAGACAAATCCATCCAGTTCTTCTTAATTCTGTTTTAAGTTTCATGCTATTCATAATTTGCAAGGTATCTGCCTAACGAAGAACCTAAAGCGCTGTAGACTTTTCAAGTTTATCAGCAGTCATGTAAATATCCCAATCATCCCGGTTCATCAAGATGGCTAGCCATGTTCGTGTCTTTGGTCGAAATCTGAAAATTGACCGATATCCAAGCCATCCGCCCGCGTGTTGATAAATTAAACCTTTAGAATCGTGCAGTATCTGCCACCCAAAACCGTATTCAAAAGTTTCGGAACCTGGCAAACCGTGCGTTCCACTTTGAAAAAGTTCATAAAAATTCTGATGGGAATTTGAAAGATTTGCGTTTAAATAATTTGCCCATGAAACCAAATCAGAAATAGATCCGACAAGGCCACCGTCTCCAGTTAGCGCATCACATGGGTCCGAAGTATTTAATACTAACTTATTACTTTCTCCAAGAGAGTAGGCCCATGCAACCCGACCGTCTTCACTAAACGGAATTTCTGGGCGTAGGTAGGCGTCCAACATTTGAGCGGGTAAAAGCACCCATTTTTTCAGAGCTTTGGAA
>JAYVAZ010000415.1:0-2773 GCA_043750675.1 Pseudobdellovibrionaceae bacterium
AGGACTGGATTTATTTGTTTGAACTTAAACTGAACAAGAAAGAATTTGTTATTACACCGGGAAATCCTAACGGAGTATTGGTTCTTAATTTACAGTCAGCCGACTTAATGACAATTAGGAAACGAATTTACCTGGGCCTCAGCGAAGGCAATTTGCGAAATCGCAATCCTTCTATCATTCCTATCGAACATTTAAAATATATTAATGTCGCCGGATTTTACGTGATTGACCCCGATGAACAAGATGATTTGTTACGGCTTGACTGGAATTTCCAGAATAATGAAATTGAAGATTATCTTTATTTTAGTTTATTTGACTTCGCTGGTTCCGAAGATGGCGCCTCCTTATTTTGGTTGAACCATGATCAATCGCATTCAGCCGATTCGGTGGATTTGCCAAAATGGACCTATTTAGATTATATGAACAGCCAACGCAAAGAATTAGGTGAAGAGTTGGCGGGAAGCTGGAATCAGCCAGCTGCGGAAGAAGGTCTTGCTGGTTTGGTAAAACAGCGCTTAAGGA
Source organism: Pseudobdellovibrionaceae bacterium (assembly GCA_043750675.1). Taxonomy (GTDB): domain Bacteria; phylum Bdellovibrionota; class Bdellovibrionia; order Bdellovibrionales; family Bdellovibrionaceae; genus JAYSSX01. Next base: position 523 of record JAYVAZ010000415.1, read on the forward strand.
AGTTGAGTTATTCGCAATTGAGTAATTACATCAAATGCCCGTTCATTTTTAAATCCGAAGTCATTTATGGCTTACGATCAAAAGAGGCTATAGATTTAGAAACTGGGGCAATGTCTTCTGGTAGTATTATTCATTTTCTTTTCGAACAGCTTTCCCTGCAGTTGCATGACTCCGCAACCGCGGATGTGGAAAAAGCATTGCAAAATGTCTACTTAAAATTTAAGCCAGAATTTTACGATGATAAATTTTGGTTGGTTTTTAAAAGCCGCCTTTTGCTGCTAGCGAATAAATATGTTCAGTTCGAGTCACAGTTTAAGATAAAAAACCCCAACGTTAAATTTTTGTCGGCCGAAGCTAAATTTAAACTCTATTTCGATCCAAAAAATAAAAAGTGGTTAAGTTGGCGCGAAGTCAGTGACCAGCCCGAAACTGACTGGATTCTGTTTAGCGGTAAGATCGACCGCCTAGAGGTAGATGAGGTCGCACAGGCCTATTCGGTAGTGGATTACAAAAATAAATTAACCAAAGTTTCCAATTGGCAAGACTGGATTGAAAAGGATGACTTTCAATTAGGACTTTACGTTTTAGCGGTAGAACATAATGCTTTGTTGGATCTGGAGCTTAAAACTTGGCCAGTTAACTCAGCCATGTACTATTCCTATGCCCAGTTTAAACGCGATAAGGGAATGGTAATGACTGTTGAAGGTCAAACACCTAACCCTGCAATTCTAGAAAATAAAAAATTGTCGGTCTCGGCGGAAGGCAAATCGAAATTACTTTTTGAATTAACCGATTATATTAGCGATCATTTGACGCGAATTTTTAATAACCATTTTGAGCCCGTCCCTAAAGATTTAAAAACCTGTATTGATTGTGAATGGAGGTATTTATGTCGAGCCCCGCATCTTCAATAAAAAACCAGTTCATTCAGGCTGGAGCGGGTGCGGGTAAAACTACGCAATTGACCGAACAGGTCGCGACAGTCGCGCTGGAATTCTACAAGAAAAACGGACGTTTTCCAAAAGTCGTTGTAACCACATTTACCCGCAAAGCCACATTTGAGTTGAAGGAAAGATTATTTAAGAATGTTAAACAGATTCTTGATAAAAAAGGTGATACCGATATAGCCGAAGATTTTTTAAAACAGGAATTTCTTCAACGACCTTCGCGGCTGCATATTTCCACAATGCATGGTCTGTTCAGCCTTTTTATCAATCAACAAGGTTACCATTTGAGGATCAATAAGGGGTACGGTTTTTTTTCGCAACAAGAATATCATGCCTTATTGAAAAGAATCTTCCGCAAGGTTTTACATCAAGAAGAAGATCTAAACCATTTTATTTTTTTAAAGAGGTTTTTAAGTTTGGATACCGTTTTAAAGTTATTTTCGGTTTGGGGTGATCTTCTTTTAAGTAGTCCCGGAACTGATATCGTTAATGAAGAGTTGTTAGTAAAACATCTGGACGGGCAATTTAAACAGTACCTAAAAGAATTAATTGAAATCAAAGATGAAGTTGCCGCGGTAATCGCTAATGGCGAGTCGGTTTGGGGACAATGGATAAAACAAATCGAACAAAGGGTAACCAAAGGTGTGCCAAAAAAACTTGGAGAATATTCGGAATTCGCTGATTTCTACAATCAGGTTTCTTCTTTCCGAAATGCCGGCAAGGATAAAATCGAAGCGGAATTGTCCGATAAAGTAAAAGATCTGCGTAAAAGTTTCGAATTGTTTAATAATATTGGTAATACAGAAGAAGGAATACAGACTATTACCGCGATGTCAGAAAAATTGAAATTTTTGTTCGAAGACTTTCAAGTTTTATTAAAGGCAGAAAAGCTGAAATTGAATAAATTAAGAATCGACGATTTGGAGTTGATGTCAGCCGAGCTGATTGAAAAATTTCCGATTACCGCTAAAAATTTTGCGGCCAATTGGGATTATTGGTTAGTAGATGAGTTTCAGGACACCTCGCCTTTACAAATTAAAATTTTAAATCAGCTGATCGCGGAAAAACCTTGTTATTACGTGGGCGATCCCCAGCAAAGTATTTATCTTTTTCGCGGGGCGCGTTCCGAGGTTTTTGATCTTAAGCAAAAGGAAATGGAAAAAAAGGGCGCGGCAATCGAGTTTTTAAAAACGTAACCGGCTGCTCAGCGGCCGTAAGGCGGCCAGGAAATGGTCATTGCGGTGGTGCCTTGAAGGAAGTTCGCCAGGTTGTCGACAAAATTCCATTGCTCCACCCCGGGTGGC
>JAYVAZ010000416.1:0-5047 GCA_043750675.1 Pseudobdellovibrionaceae bacterium
GTTATTTCTGCGCAGATTTATTTTACTGGATTTCAAGCATTACCTATAGTTTCCGTTCTGGCGCTGGCGTGTGGAGCCATAGTCATTCTGCAGTCCTCCTCCAATTTAAATTTGTTAGGTGGCGCACAGATGATTGGTAATTTGCTGGTTGTAATTATCGTCAGGGAATTAGGTCCGCTGATGACGGCATTAATTGTTATCGCTAGATCCGGAACTGCTGTGGCCAGTGAAGTGGGTAATATGCGTGCCAATCGCGAAATTGAAGCCTTAGAAAGTATGGGAATTAATCCATTAAGTTTTATCGTTTTTCCTCGTCTTATCGGTGGCGTTATCAGTGTGATTTGTTTGGCTTTTTATTTTACCGTCATTGCATTAATCGGTGGATTTTGTATCACCCGTCTCATTCAGGATCTTCCGTTCAATTTTTATATCGACTCTATAGCACAGGCCATTGCCTTCGAAGACATTTGGTTGTTTCTTCTGAAGAACACCTTTAGTGGAATGATTATATTTATCGTCTGTTGTTATCAAGGACTATCCGTTCAGCGAAGTCCTACTGAAGTTCCCGTGGCTACTACTCAAGCGGTAGTGAAAAGTATTATTTATGTTATTGTTTTTAACTTAACTGTGACTTCATTATTCTATCTAAATCAACTATTGAAATTAGGGGTTCTGTAATGCCAGCAGTAGAACGTCCTATAATAGAAAAAATTGAATTTCGTAACTTAAGTTTCACTCACCAAGGACACGATCCTATTTTAGAAAATTGTACTTTTGAGTTCCCTTTAAATTCGGTTTGTTGGATCAAAGCGGAAACCGGGGTAGGGCGATCCACGCTGTTTCAGTTAGTATCCGCGCTACAAATGCCGAACGCAGGAGATTACCTGCTAAACGGTCTGGTTGTTAACGAGATGTCCTTTGAAGAGTTTTTACCTTACCGATTAAGTATCGGGTACGGATTTGACTACGGCGGCTTAATTAACAATCGAACTTTGGCTGAAAACCTGATGTTGCCATTGCAGTATCATAAAGTCCTGCCTTACCTAGAGGCAAAAAATCGAGTTGAAAAATATATGAATCAACTTGGGATCATGAAATACGCGGGTCTTAGACCAGCAATGGTTCAAGGGGCCGTTCGAAAAATTACCTGTTTGATTCGAGCTTTGGTTTTGCATCCACAAATTCTATTATTAGATGATCCAACGGTGGGGCTGTCTCCCGAGGTGGCGGCGCAGTTCTTTGAGATCATTGTTGACCTAAGAAAAAAGAATCAAATACCGCATGTTTTTATTACCAGTCTTGACGTGGGTTGGATGAACAAAATCTCTACCGTTCAAATCCATCTTGCTAACTCGAAGTTAAATTTTAATCGGGAAGAAAAAGTGGTGGGCTTATGATGCGAGTTCGTTTTAATAAATTTGAAAGGGTGGCTGGACTATTCGTTCTGGTTGCCGTAGTCGGGTTTTTGTTTTCCATGTTAAGTGTCGCTATCAAACAAGGTTGGTTTGAAACAAAAATTTATTTAACAACCACTTTTGAAAATGCAGATTGCATACATCCGGGAACCAGTGTGCAGATGGCCGGTCTAAAGGCAGGAAGTGTCGAATCAGTAGATTTAACACATGATAATAAAATCTTAGTTCGATTTTATATGCTTAGTAAATTTCATCCGAAAGTAAAAAAAGATAGTCAGGCACAGTTAACACGCCCATTTATTATAGGAGAAAGAGTTTTAGAAGTTACTGTCGGTTCTGAAAAAGAGAATCAAGTGCTTCCCGAAGCATCCATCGCTTCCTATGAAACTATGGATTTAATGACAGTCGTGAGTGGAAAAAAATTAGGAAATTATTTAGAGACCATGTCTACAATGGTGGAAAATTTAAAAACTTTAGCTGAAGCATTTTTAGATAAAAATCGCACCCAGGCCTTCATTAATATGTTCGATCGGGTCGACCCGTTGCTTAAGAATTTGAATACGATGTCCGTCGAAGTCATAAAATTATCGAAGCAGGCGACAAAAGATGAAAACTTAGGGATTGTTTTAAGTCAATTGACGACAACCACAAAAGAATTAAACAAAATCATTCCCGATATAAATGAAAAGGCACCTAATTTAGCCAAAGATTTAGCAACTGTCGTTTCAAACCTGTCGGTGTTAACCGAACAATTCAAAGTATTTATTCCCGCCATTGCAGAAGTGGCTCCGGATCTTCCACGTTCTAGTCGCCGTGCTTTGGAAGCGCTAGATGAAGCGGTTGTTTTATTGAAAGCAATGGAGAAATCCTTTTTAGTTAGAGGAAACGTTCAAGAGGTGCGTGAAGAAGAAGCGAAGCACCCTAGAAAGCCAGCCGGTAAATAAGTTTTGGAAAATCGGAAGGAGCCCTTTGGAGTATATCAACATGCATTTGGTTTATCGACCCAGCAAATTGATGCTTATTCCAGCCATCCCGGCTGGCTTAACAATAACCAAATTGTGAGGGATAACATCAACGCGATTTTAAAGGCGTTCAAAGAAGCCACTGGGCAAACCGAAGCCGAGATCCAAGCATTTATCAAATCTACCAATGGCTGGGCGAACCAAATGAAAAGACGTTTGGGTTAAGCCAAACAAATATTCATTTTGATTTTTGCGCTAAATAAGGTCATTCTGTCGGTCACAACAGGCTGGTAGAATGATCTTTTTATTTTTCAGAAATTTTCTGTTTTCAAAACGAGCTGGATCGGTTCTAAAACGAACTTCCTATTTAACTACCATTGCTTTGGTTTTAAGTATTTCCTCTTTAATTATCGTAATGAGCGTAATGACTGCGCTAAATAAGAACATCCAAAATCGCACCTTATCGGTAGAGCCACATTTTTCGGTACGGTTTCTTAATGCCAAAAATACGGAAGAGTTAAAAAATCACCCTGCTTATATAAAAATTCAAACTCATCCGGAATGGCGATTCCATTTCACCGAAGTCCAGGACGTTATCTTGCGAACGATCGATGGAAAGTTTAAGGGAGCCTTGGCAAAAGGAGTCACGCAGCCGCAGCTGACGCAATTGTTGTTAGATGTTAAAAAACTAGAAAGAGAATCTCAATCCAAAAAATTTACTTCGAGTGAGATCGAAGAGATCACTTCGGTGCAATTACCAGAAAAAGAAGTGGATATTGGAGTTGATTTGGCGCACAGTTTGGGCGTTTTCGAAGGCGATCAATTGTTAGTTATTCCGCCTGAAAGTTTACTTCTTCCGCCAAGTGAAATTCCTAAATACGAAAAAGTTTTTGTGCATCGGATTCTTAGCACAAATTTGGCCGATGTAGATGCACAGAATATTTTTTATCTAATTGATAAAAATCTTCTGCAATTGAAAAACTCTTCCAGTCGCGCGGTTTTTTTGGAAGTTTGGACGGAAGATCCCTTTAGTTTGGACAAAATCGAAAACGAACTTAAAAAATATCAAGGTATTAAATTTCAGTCTTGGCAGGAGAAGAACTCGTCTTTGTTTTTTGCTTTGAAACTGGAAAAGTTAGTCATGTCTTTGTTTTTATCAATCGCTGCTATCATTGCGGGATTTTCATTGATTTCCGTTTTAACTTTGCTAATTTCGCAGAAAACCCGACAAATTGGATTGTTGCAGGCAATAGGGTTTTCGCAGCTGAAAATAATCGAACTGTTTACTCGAATTGGCTGGATACTATCTTTTATTGGAATAATTAGCGGAGTGGTAATTGGTACGGGATTAAGTCTGTATCTGGAATATCATCCATTACAAGTTTTGCCTGACCTGTATTACGATTCGCAGGTCCCGGCGCAGGTTGATTTCATTAATGTCTTTGCGATTCTGATTTTGGCTTCTGGTTTGGCCATGCTGGGATCGTGGTTCGCTTCTAAACAGGCTTCGCGGTTTAACCCCAGCGAAGCCCTTCGTATCAAAAACTAAAATTAATTATTCGTTATGTTGATCTAACATTCGCAGTGCATTTCTATCAATGCATTTGCCTGTCAGGTCATGATGAGGCGCACGTGCCGTTGTCATTGATTCAAACATTTTAACTAATCCCGGAACGTTATCGCTGATCATTTTTTGAACAGACGCTTCAGCCGGTGAATGTGAATTTCCCATTTCAAAAAGTAAAGACCAAATTCCATGTTTCCAGAAAGCGTAGTCCTCGTAAGCACCAGTCACTGGGTACAATAAATCAGTGCTGTTACCAATTTGATAATTGCTAGTCGATGTGGCTACTTTAGAAATGCGGATGAATTCTTCGTCAAATCCAGTTGATAAATCATTCGCGCCTAATCCCCAAGGATAAGCAACTGCTGGCCAATATGTGTGCAATGTAGCCGAACCAATAATGTTGTTCGCATCTACATAAGTAGCTAAAGCCTTTGTTGATTTCAATTGGTGGACAGGTTCGCCCGAATTGCAAGGACTTGGGTAATCACGATTTGGATCAACCGTTTTTCCAGATTTAGTCGTTTCTGTACGATTGCCGGTGTTGTAACCTTTAATGTTTAGTACAGGGATAATATGCATAGTAACGCCTGGAATTGGATTCGCAGCCATGTACTTTGCAAAAGCGACAGCCACTGCTGTTGAGCCGTACTCGTTACCGTGATGAGTTGCGACCACTAAATGATTAGTCGGTCCATTTCCAACGACCAAGCCAATAATAGCTTCACCACCATCAGATTCTCCGATGGTTACTAATTTAGCATTGTTCGGATACTGAGTCGCTAAGTCAGTGATTGTCGTTTTAACCTTGTCGTAATTGGTAGGACCTCTTATTGAGCTCATACCTTGTGCGAAGCCATTTGAAGACACTAAAAGTGCACCCAAAATAGTCAACGCTGAATACTTCAGTGCCATGATTGATTTCATTATTTTCCCCTCCATGCTGATTCCTTTCAGCAGTTTTGCAAGCCATTGCAACGCGAAAATGATTATCTTGCAAGCAGGAAACAAACTTTCTGCTGGGGGTTATACTTTTTTTTTAGACGCTTACCTGATGCTCGCGGAGAGCTTCATTTAAAGAGGTTTTCAAGTCGGTAGAAGCTTTT
>JAYVAZ010000417.1:0-6900 GCA_043750675.1 Pseudobdellovibrionaceae bacterium
TTAAATTTGCCATGATCTGCTTCCTTCTTAAAAGAAAATACCCCAAAACCGGGACAAGGTCTTTTATTTCCTTGTCCAGAATTTGGGGTACAGATCAAATCAGAGCCTTTTTTATTTTAGTTATCGAAGAAACTCGGCAACGAGTTTCACGCGAATTATTTTACGTAAACTTGGTAAGCGTGATTACCGAAACGCTTTAACCATTGGTATTCTTTTTTCACTACTTTTTCCGAGTACAATTCTTCATCTCCGGTTTGCGATAAATCATAGTCATACATCGCAGTACTGGTCTTAGAAGCGTAAATAGAATCACGCACTAAGAAAACCCCTTTAGGTTGGCAACCACCCTCAGCGGCCATTGCGTCTTCAATTTTTTGAGCTTGGCCATTTAAAAACTTCGCTCGTTCCAAGTTTCCTGCCACTTTGGCTTTTTCTGCCTCTTCGCGCGCATACTTTGGGAAGCCGGTTGTAAATTTACAAGTGTTTGTGGGTTCTTGATCATCCCAGCCAACAATCATAACCGCATGCCAAACCAAGTAGTGATTGTAAACCACGATGACTGGCGCTTGACGCTCTTGCAATTTCTGTTTGATGGTTTCCACTATGTCGGTCGGTAATGCGTTGATAGCCCATTTGTTACCAGTCGCCTCTTTAAAAAGAACTTCTCTTTCAAAAGTCGGCAACGAAACCAATTTTGATGGATTAATGTCTACTAAAGAATTGATCCAATTGTAAGAAGCATCATATTCGGCACCTACATCAGTAGATAATGCCTTTTGCATTTGGCCATTAACGCTTTTATACCAACCTTTAGTAAAACGATAATCGCTGTTTTTGGCGGCTTTTGAATTATTTAAATTAAATAAATAAATTGAGTCAGTCATGTGGTTTTCGATTTTATCGGCAATCGAGGTGTCTGAAATATTCATTAAATACCGCTCGGAAATATCGTTTGGTCCTTCAGAGGACGGCGTTTCGTTTTTGGCCAATCGATTCAACCAAAACTCCACTGTTCCCGTATGCGCCATATATAGGCAACTTCCGGCTTCGCCTTGGTTCGGCGCTGGCAATAGATACTTCACTAAATCTGTGTATGAATCCCCGGCTGCACGACTTGATTTAATCTGATATTTTTCTGCATAAGTAGTAACTGCGGGTCCATCACCAACTTCTGATGGATAAATGACACCTGTAAGCTCGTTTGCTTGCGCTGCAAACTGAGTTAGCACCATTGCACATAATAAAATTCCTGCTGATTTCATAGATCCCCCCTTAAAAAAAGTTCTGCTCGCCTTATGGTAAAGCACCAAAAAGAAGCAAATAGATTAACCGATGGTGTCCTATTTTAATTCTTATGTAATGCTTAAAGCTAAAAAGCCCCAATTCTCATTGCGATTTTTTAACTTTCAACTGATTTTAATTACATTCGTTTTTAAATGAAATGTCCAATGATCCTGTAGAATTATCAAAAAGATTTCCCATTTTTGTCACCAAACAGGTCGAAAAACTCTGCAACAACCAAGTCCTCATTCTACGGCGGAGGATTCCTTCTCTATTAGGCCTGACTTCATATTCAAATCTAATAACTCAAGGCGTTTGACTTCGTCTCGGATCTTTGCGGCCTCTTCGAACTCTAAATTTTCAGCTGATTTTTTCATTTTCTTTTTAAGGCTTACAATTTCTTTTTGTAACTTTTCAGGTTTGTCGCCGAATTTATCGATAATAGAAACTTTTTTATCTTTTGAAACAGTCAATGTATCACTAGGTCTGCCATCAAAAAGTTCACCCAAACCTTGTCGGATTTTTTTCTGAATAGAGGCCGGAGTAATGCCATGTTTTTCATTATGCGCCTGTTGGATAGCGCGGCGTCGATCGGTTTCAGAAATAGCTTTTTTCATGGAGTCAGTCATTCGGTCTCCATAAAGGATGACGACCCCTTTAATATTTCGGGCGGCGCGACCAATTGTTTGAATCAAGGAACGCTCAGAACGTAAAAAACCCTCTTTATCGGCATCAGTAATTCCGACTAAGCTTACTTCCGGAATATCCAGTCCTTCTCTTAATAAATTGATCCCTACCAAAACATCAAATACACCTAACCGAAGATCACGAATAATTTCACTTCTCTCCATGGTTTCAATTTCACTATGCAAGTACTTCACTTTAATTCCTAAGGATTCATAATATTCAGTCAAATCCTCTGCACTTCGTTTCGTCAATGTGGTTATCAAAACCCGTTCTTTGTCTTTAACCCGAATGCGAATCTCTTTTAATAAGTCATCTACCTGGTGTTTTACAGGGCGAACTTCTACTACGGGGTCAATAAGGCCGGTGGGACGAATAATTTGTTCGACGATAACGCCTTCACTTTTTTTCTTTTCGTATTCGCCCGGAGTCGCGGAAACATAAACTGTTTTATCCATAAAACCTTCGAACTCCTGAAAATTCAAAGGTCGATTATCCAGCGCCGAAGGCATTCGAAAACCATGTTCAACCAAGGTGCTTTTTCGAGCCCGATCGCCGCGATACATTCCGCCAATTTGTGGAACGGTCACGTGTGACTCGTCGATAAAACAAATAAAATCTTTGGGAAAATACTCTAATAATGTAGGCGGTGGTTCGCCCGGCCCTCGACCGGTTAGATGACGGGAATAATTTTCGATACCCTGGCAAAACCCCATTTGCTCCATCATTTCGATGTCGTACAAAGTTCTTTGTTCTAACCTTTGCATCTCTAACAATCGAATTTCATTTTTATAATAATTAAGTCTTTCGCGAAGCTCATCCCGAATGGTAACAATGGCCTTTTTAATACTTTCGTCGCCGGTCGCATAGTGTGAACCTGGATAAATTCCAATTTTATCTAACTCATCTAAAGTTTCGCCGGTTAAGGGATCGATCCAACTGATTTTTTCAATGTAGTCTCCAAAAAATTCAATCCGGATTGCCCGCTGCTCTTCATAAGGAGGAAAGACTTCTACAATATCGCCGCGGACACGAATAGTTCCCCGGTGAAAATCCACATTGTTTCGCTGATATTGAATTCGAATCAATTCTTTCAACAGATGATCTCTTTTTACTTCCGTATTCACTAATACATGAACCATCATTCCCTGATAGGCCTCGGGACTCCCTAAACCGTAGATACAGGATACGCTACTAACAATAATGACGTCTTTGCGATCAAATAGAGATCGTGTGGCTGAATGGCGCATGCGATCGATCTGCTCATTAATTGCCGAATCTTTTTCGATAAAAGTATCGGTCGTAGGAATATAAGCCTCCGGCTGGTAATAATCGTAATAGCTGACAAAGTACTCCACCGCATTGTGCGGAAAGAGTTCTTTAAATTCCATATACAACTGTGCCGCCAAAGTTTTATTTGGAGCTAAAATCAAAGCCGGCTGATTTAATTCATTAATCGTATGAGCCATACTAAAAGTTTTACCACTTCCGGTTACACCCAAAAGCACTTGATGCCTTTGTCCTTTTTTAAAATTGTCCAGCATCTGACGAATGGCCTCGGGTTGGTCACCAGATGGTTTGAAGTCGGATACGAGTTTAAATTTTTTCGCCAAGTCTATTCCTTAGGTGCGTTATTATTTAGTGACTTCCCAGAAACAGCCATCGGCCGTATCGGAAATCGATATTCCCATTTGTAGCAAATGATCTCTTAATTCATCTGACTTCTTAAAATCTTTTTGCAGGCGAACTTGCCATCGTTCTTTCACTAACGAATCTACAACTTCCCGCTTCAATTCTTTTTGCGCCAGCAACAAGTTATCGATTTGAATCAAGAACTCCGCCGGCTTTTCACCGAATAATGCCGTTAATAGCGAAACCTTTTCAACCAGTTTTTTGAAAGCAAGGGCTTTAGCAACAATGGCGGGATTGGTTTTCATACCCAATTTAACCTGAGTATTAAATAGTTTAATCAGCTCATACAAATGCGCAAACATCTCCGCAGTATTTAAATCATCATTCAAAGCCACCTGCATTTTGTTCCAAATGTTCTGAATTTCTTTTTCGAAATTTACTTCCGGTTTGACCTGTGACAAATCAGCATCTTTTAAATAATGATCTGCTAGTGCCAATGCCGAATAAATCTTTCCTAATCCTTTAATGGCAATTTGGATTGATTGATCGTTGAAATCACTGACACTACGATAGTGAACCGACAAAATCATCCACTTAAAAATTTCGGGATGATTCTGATCCATAAAGTCGCGTCCAGAAATAATATTTCCTAACGATTTTGACATTTTCGTTCCGCCAAAATTGATCATGTTATTATGAATCCAATATTTCGCAAAAACTTTATGTGTCACTCCTTCGGTTTGGGCAATTTCATTTTCATGATGCGGAAAAATTAAATCCATTCCGCCACCATGAATATCAATCTGATCTCCAAAGATAGCGCGATTCATCGCCGAACATTCGATATGCCAGCCTGGCCGGCCCTTGCCCCAAGGTGAATCCCAAAAAGGTTCCCCTTCCTTAGCCGGTTTCCACAATGCAAAATCCAACGCACTTTGTTTTTTGCGATCAACTTCGATTCTGACCCCAGCCAACATATCATCAGGATTGCGGCCACTTAATTTGCCGTACTCAGTAAAGGCCTCGATGGAATACAAAACTTCACTATTTACCACATAGGCTTTTTTCTCGGTAATTAGATCACTGATCATTTTAATAATTTCTGGCATATACTCAGTGACTTTGGGATTTTGATCATGTGGACGCAACCCCAAACGCGAATAATCTTTCTTAAACTCTTCTATATATTTTTCCGAAACCACAGAAGCCTCGACGCCATCTTCTTTAGCCCTGTGAATTATTTTATCATCCACATCGGTATAGTTATAAACATAAGTCACTTTAAAACCTAAGTGCTCTAACCAGTTTCGCAAAAGGTTATATACAATTGCGCCACGAAAATTTCCCACATGAAGTAGCCCGTAAACCGTGGGTCCGCAGCAATACATTTTAACTTGCGGCGGAGCAGCTGGTTCAAAGGTCTCTTTCTTTCGTGATAGCGAATTGTACAAAACTAAACTCATTTTGCATCCTTTAGACTTAATTCAGCTCGTTGCACCAAGGAGCTTACTTTAATTAAGGGTACTAGAATTTTCAACTCGGTTCCTTGTGGTTTTCCTATGACGGCAACGCGAATTGCCTGAAATAAAAATTTTCCTTTGGCACCAGTTAAGTCTTTGACTTGATCTTGATATTTCAAAAACTCGACTTCCGTCATATACTCTGTTGTATGCTTCGAGATTAAATCTTTCCAAGTCTCCAAAACTTTTTTCGTAGTCTCCCAGCCATAAACTTCCGTTGCCTCTGGAAGGATCGTAAAACTTTTGTCAGAAAGTGGACGGTATAACTGCATGGTATCGTGCAGGGTTTCCATATAAGACCTAAACACTTCCACTGATTTATTTTGCCAAACTGGATCGCTAGGAAATTCAAATCCCTCACGCGCAAAAAACGGCTTCAACAATACATAAATTTCCGAATCCGATAAAGCCCGCAAATGAGTTGCGTTCATCCATTTTAATTTCACCGCATCGAAAACGGCCCCAGACGGTACGAAACGCTCCAAGGAGAAAGCCTCGATCATTTCTTTTTCAGATAAAATTTCTTTTTCCTGAGGATGCGACCAACCCAACAAAGCAATAAAATTTTTAAGCGCTTGTGGCAGATAACCTTCATTTTTAAATTCGTTACAACTGGTCGCACCTTTGCGTTTAGATAACTTCTGTTTATCTTCGTCTAAAATAATAGATAAATGACCAAACAACGGCATCTTCCAATTCATACCTTCATAAATCATCATTTGTCTTAGTGTATTCGGTAGGTGCTCTTCGGCACGTAAAACATGACTAATCTTCATCATATAGTCATCCACCACACAACAAAAATTATATACCGGCATTCCATCACTTCTTAGCAAAACGAAGTCGCCGACCATATCAGAAGGAAAAGTAATTTCACTTCGAACGATGTCGTTAAATTTAAAATCTTTCTTCAAATTTTTAGTTTTAAAGCGCACAACCGCAGTCGTTCCTGAATTCAATTTCTCTAAAGCTTTTTCTTTGGACCAATCTGCATACGGACTCTCGATGTGTTGAGGCTTCCCTTGGCCTTTAAATTGTTCGCGCTGCTGATCCAACTCAGCGTCAGTCATAAAACAATAGTAGGCCTTCCCGCTGTCTATTAATTGATCGGCCACTTTTTTATATATCGATAATCTTTGGGACTGGCGATAAGGACCATAAGGTCCAATGTCTTTCAACGTTTCGGCAGCGGGGCCTTCATCCCAATCTAATCCTAACCATTTCAAATCACTGATTTGCATTCTTAATGCTTCTTCAGTGCTTCGCGCCTGATCGGTATCCTCGATACGTAAAATAAATTTTCCATTCATTTTTTTTGCATATAGGTAATTATACAATGCCGTTCTAGCTCCACCGACGTGCAAATATCCGGTGGGACTAGGAGCAAAGCGGAGGCGTACTTCTGGATTTTGCGATGCGCTCATAAGACCTTTCTTTAAGGGAGTTCCGTAAAGCTTTAAGTCTAATCATAAAAATGTAAAATAGGCAGCGTTAACATGAACGCAAAAAAAATCCCAGACTGACTGGGATTTTAGAATTAATATTAATAGTAACAATAAATTATTACGGAAATTATTACGGAAATTATTACGGATTTAATCCAAAAATGGACTTAACTTCAGATTCAGCAGTCAATTCATCTTGCGGAATAGTCAAAGTCAGCTCTTTCAGTAACAAAGTACGAGCTGTATCTAACATTTTGCGTTCCCCAAAGCTTAACTCTTTATCTACTTTAAGCACGAAAAGATCTCTTAAAACTTCAGCGATTTCATAAACCGACCCG
>JAYVAZ010000418.1:0-4071 GCA_043750675.1 Pseudobdellovibrionaceae bacterium
TTAAATTTGCCATGATCTGCTTCCTTCTTAAAAGAAAATACCCCAAAACCGGGACAAGGTCTTTTATTTCCTTGTCCAGAATTTGGGGTACAGATCAAACTAGCGGTCTTTTTATTTGTTTTTATTATTACTTTAGGAACGAGATGCTGCTAGTTGCGCTTGTTTTTGTCAAAGAACCCATTTGAACTTGTTCAACATTTACAACTAATCGTGCTCCACCTAAACAAAGATGCCCAACGAATCCGCCGGTTGAACACTGTTGTCTAACAAATACAAAAGTTGTTTTACCTGGTTCCAAATTCTGTCTTGTAATTGACTGAGTCACATTACCTGATTTTTTAAATTGCGAAAGATGCGTTGATTTTGCTAATAATAAAGTATCAATCGCTTCCGCTGACGAATCGTCTAATTGCAATTCAGGTCCTGGTTCAATTTGAGGGCCGTTGTTGTGAGCGATAATTGCAAATGAATTTACAGAGGCTAAAAGTACCATAGTTGCTAATAATGTTTTCATGTTTTTTCCTTCGCGCACTTTGAGTGCGACTAATTTTATTGTTACTGTTAATTTTGTTTTTCAATGGATTGGACCAAACAAGTATTTTCAACGAAAATGGCATTGACCCAATATTTACCAATAATTTGAGTTCGATTTGCCACCGTTACAAGTCCCGCAGTGCCGTTTTCAATAATACTTGCCGCGCCTAAAGTAGCGACTACCGAACTAACTTTTTCATGTTGCACTTGAGTGTGGTAAAGCTTTACTGTCTGTCGCACCATTGCAGAACATCCGGAAATTCCTTCATTGCCATCGGCAAATGCACTTACTGAGGCTAAAAATACTAATATTGTTAATAATGTTTTCATTGCTTTTCCTTATTTAAGTTACTAAATGAATCTCACTTATTTATATGTGAACTCTTGTCACGTTGAAACTGTCATATTTTTGTACAGTCTAAAATTACAATTTATTCCGCCGGATTTAAATCGTTACGAGTCCAGCCCGAACCTATGAGACCATCTGCTGCAAACTTCAAAGTGAAGCTACCATCTTCAGCAATAGCAACGACCGTTGCCTTAGTACCTTGTCGACCGCCAGACAACGGAACTACTTCTCGTTCTACGCAGATATCATCAACGCAACCTTCGGTTCTTGCTACACTTGCCTTGTCCCAGTCCGCGCCAATAGCGCCATCAGAATCAAATTTGACTAGAAAACTAAGGTCAAATGCGATTCCTACGATGGTTGCAGAAGTTCCTGCGCGTGCCCCGTTCACTGCATATACTGATTGGCCAACACAAATATCACCGACACAACCAAAGGGCTCTGCAAGGCTATTTCTATCCCAACTTCCACCAATAGCATCATCTGAAGCAAATTTTAAAACATAGGTTTTATCCATTGATAATCCTACTACGGTAGCCAAAGCAGCCGGACGAGTTCCGCCCCTAGTGAATACAGCTTGTCCAACGCACAAGTCGGTACCGCAGCCCGAAGTCACTGCTAAACTGGCGCGATCCCAACCATCTCCTACAGCACTATCAGAAATGAACTTCAATCTATAAGTATCACCCATAACATTAATTACTTTGGCTAAAGTATTTGCACGTTCTCCGTTAACTGCGTAAACCGTACCTCCCATTTGAAGTGGAGCGTTTGATTGGTTTGCGGCCAAAGAAACCGAGCTTGCTAATAAGAGTGTTACTAATGCGATGACTTTCATATTCATTCCTTTTTTTAAATGCCTTTTATAGACTGCAAGATATCTGAAATTTGAAACATTCCTACTGTCATAATTTGGACAGATATTTTTTACCAAACAAGCGCTGGTTCTTTCGTTTTACAGAAACCCTGCATTCTTTTCTTAACTGTAAAATAAATGACAGGTAAAAAATTAACGTAATGTCCTCGAAGGTAGCTCCAAATACAATTAAACAGGCAAAGACCTTAAAAAACGTAACGGCATAACGTTTGCCTATATGAAATTCAACGAAGTCTGAAAAGACTCTAAGGGGTAGGGTAAGGTTATGTTGGCAGATGTATTGTACTCAAATTCATTGATCAAATTACGGGGGATGATCCAAAACCGGTACGGTATGGATCTAAAGATTAATTTCATCAATGAAATATCTGCTATCGATCTTTCGCAGCAGACTCCCTCGATTATCGAGG
Organism: Pseudobdellovibrionaceae bacterium; assembly: GCA_043750675.1. Taxonomy (GTDB): domain Bacteria; phylum Bdellovibrionota; class Bdellovibrionia; order Bdellovibrionales; family Bdellovibrionaceae; genus JAYSSX01. The sequence continues at coordinate 2,171 of JAYVAZ010000418.1, forward strand.
GAGATCTGCATATTTTCATCACTCCTCAAAGTAAATATATGGCTACTGTCGTTGTTAAAAACGGCGCCGAACTGGAAACTGAAGAAAAATATAATGTATTTCAATTAATTAAGATGATTTTAGAACCGGTTTTCTTTTCAGCCTATTTAGATCAACAAGAACAAAATCAAAAAGCGCATCGAATACAACAGCATCCGTCTGACCTTTCCGGTCAGGTTATTTTATTGGAGTCCAATAGTCCTTTTTCGATTTTAAAATATGCTATAGAGATTCAAGATATTACCGAACGCTGGGCTCACATGCCCTATTTTTCGATCAAATCACAGATCACCAGAGTCAGTGACCTTTTTGAATTGGGCCGAGTTGTTATTAGTATTGATGATATTTTAACTTTGAATGGTGAAGAACAAATGATGCTTTGTGAGTTTCTATTAAAAGCTGATCCAACCTTGCATCCACTGATCGTTATCGGCACCAGCACTGAATCTTCTTTAAGCATTATAGACCAACATCTAGCTTCGGTTTTAAATGATAAAAGAATCCAACTTCAGTCATTGCCATTAGAAACTAAAAAATTAAGAGAATCTTTGGAACTGTTTTTTACAGATGCATTTAACGCCTAGTTATGGAAAACTTATTGGGTGGAAACCAAAATTGCCCAATTTTTAGATCATCATTTAGATAAAGACACCTATAAAGTCCTTACTTTGGCCGGGGATGCCTCCGCCCGTAAGTATTTTAGAATAATCAAAGACCAAAATACTTATGTACTAATGTTTTGGGAACCTTTTGATCATAAATCTTATCCTTTTTTATCAACCTTGACCCATTTCAAAAATAATAAAGTTCACGTTCCCGAAGTCATCGCCTTTGACGAGAAACTAGGAATCGTACTTTTGGAAGACTTAGGAGACTTGACCCTAGAAAGAAAATTTTGGGAAAACCAAAATCCAGAGCATTCTTTAAGTTACTACCAAAAATCTAATGACGAACTCATTAAAATTCACTTCCATTCAACTTTGGATAAGGCGCCGTGTACGGCCCATAATATAAAATTCGATACAGAAAAGTTTCTTTGGGAAATGAATTACGGGAAAGACAATTTGGTTAAAGGCGTCCTTCAGTTTGAATTTAATGAAAAGAACGATAAGGAACTTGCCGATGTTTTTACCCATATTTGTAAAACATTAGATGAAGAGCCCAAGTTCATCGCCCATCGGGATTATCATTCCAGAAATTTAATGATCAAATTGGATGACATCCGAGTCATCGATTTCCAAGATGCCAGATTGGGCCCCATTCAATATGATCTGGTCTCATTGTACCGTGACTCTTACGTACAGATGACCGACGAGACGGCTGCCCAGTTGACTAACGACTATTTAGAAAAAGCGAAAAAATTTCTACCTAAAGATTTCTCACGTGAACACTTTGATCACATTTATGAAATTCAAAGTATTCAAAGATGTTTTAAGGCGTGCGGAAGTTTTTCTAGTTTCTATATTCAAAGACAAGATACTCGTTATTTGAAATACATCGGACATACGCTAAAGCGGGTTATTAAATCTTTAAATTATTTTCCAAAATATAAAGTGTTCAGCGACATTTTGATCGATTCAGGAGCTTTGGAAAAAAACTACGAGTCTTTATGAAACTAACGGCGTGCCAGTGAACGTATTTATTCTTTGCGCGGGTGAAGGCCGACGTCTTCAACCCTACACTTTACAAAAACCAAAACCAGCCATTCCTTTTCTAAGTGTGCCTTTGGCCTATTACAGTTTGGCCCTAATTGATCATTTGAAATTCAAAAATCTAGTTGTAAATACCTTTCATCTTCCCGATCAAATATCGGTTTTATTTAATAATAGTATTTTTAAGGGCGCAAAAAACGTAAATGTTTC
>JAYVAZ010000419.1:0-7064 GCA_043750675.1 Pseudobdellovibrionaceae bacterium
ACGTCCACAATGGGGATTAAATGGAAAAACCCCGGCAGAGTGCCGAGGTTTTTAATAAAGCCCTTTTATTTATCTGCCCAGTTTATGGGGTACAGATCAGTTAAGCGGTCTTTTTATTTGAAGCTATAATTGTTACTAAAGCTATCTTGCGATCTTACGTTTATCTAATCCGTATTTTTCAACTTTCATAATTAAACCAGCTCTCGAAATTCCTAATTCCTTAGCTAATTTAGATTTATTCCAGCCAGTACGACGTAAACCTTCACGAATCATGTCACGTTCTAAATCTTCCAAAGCATCTTTTAATTTGCCCTGTAGACGCGCACCCTGAACTTTAGATTTTTCGCCGATTTCCAAAATCTTAGGCGATAGCATTTCCGGCATGATTTTCGTTTCGTCACCAGCCAAAACCACTAGTCTTTCCATTTCATTTTGCAATTCTCGTACGTTACCCGGCCAAGGATAATCATAGAGTTTTTCCAAAGCACGTTTAGTCAGAACTCTTTTTTCTGGTAAACTTTCTGAAGATTTACCCATAAAATATTCTGCCAATAAAGGAATATCTTCTTTACGCTCACGCAAAGGAGGCACTCTTAAGTTGATAACATTCAAACGGTAATACAAATCTTCTCGGAAAGTACCTTGTTCTACCATTTCTTTTAAATTCTTATTTGTCGCCGCAACGATTCGGACGTCAACTTTTCTTATTTCGGTAGCACCTACAGGAATAAAAGTTCCCTCTTGCAATACCCGAAGTAACTTAACTTGCATTGTAGGAGAAGTATCCCCGATCTCATCCAGGAAGAAAGTTCCTTTATCAGCCATTTCAAAAAGACCTTTTTTGTCTTTAATTGCGCCGGTAAATGAACCCTTCATGTGACCGAATAATTCTGATTCTAATAAATTATCATTAAACGCAGAACAGTTCTGGATAACAAAACTTTTGTCTTTTCTAGGGGAATTGTAGTGGATGGCTTTCGCGATCAACTCTTTACCAGTTCCGTTTTCACCTTGGATCAGAACAGTGCTTTCTGCAGATTTAATTTTATCTAGTAGTGCATACAACGATTGCATTGGTTTAGATTTACCAATCATATTGTCGTATTTATAACGTGATCCCAATTCTTTATTAAGTTCTTTGATTCGGTCTTCACGTTTACTAATTTCTAGATGAAGAGTGACAACTTCCTGTGCAACTAAGTCTACCAGTTCACAAAAATGTGTCCTCTCGGCGTCATCTAGAAACTTGAATTTAGATAATGATTTTTCAATTAGGTCACCACTGGAACCGAAGGCAGCCATACGGTCACGGATCTCGCCAATTCTTTGTGGAAAATTTGCGTCCTTAAAAAATCCCGTGGCTACAACTGTTCCCATGAAATCGTTTTCGATCATGATTGGAAAGATACCAACATCAAATCCAGCCATATCCCATTTTTTAATGCTAAAACGATTATCAGACATTCTTAAGTCATCAATAGTTTTGGTAACCATTTCGCCTAAACTTTGCTGGGCAGTTTCTTTTGATAAAAGATAACCAACGCCAGGGTTTGCGAAGTGTCCTTTCGGATTGAATCCTTTAAACTGTCCACGCTCATCTGTAAAAACGACGTCGACATTCCACCAAGAACTTAGAACGTGTCTTAATTTTTTAATAACATGTATATGTTCAAACTCATCCCAGTTAATCATGTGAGTTCTCCTTTTTCTGTCACAACTCTATTCGTCAAAATTTTAGACAAACTAAAGGGCTCAGCCCAAGATCAGGACTAAAGGAGGGAAAGGGATGTTCGGCTAAACGCCTTTTTGTAACTGAAACAACATAAAATACTCTCCCTGTTTAGCTAACAAGGATTCATGGGTGCCTTCTTCGATAACCGACCCAGACCTTAGTACTAGGATTCGATTCGCCTTAGATATAGTAGAGAAGCGATGGGCGATAACTAAAGAAGTTTTTCCCGTCAATAAACGATCAAGACCTTTTTGCACTTCCGATTCACTGACCGAATCCAATGCGCTAGTCGCCTCATCTAATATTAGGATAGGGGCATCTTTAAAAAAAGCTCTAGCAATACTGATACGCTGCTTTTCACCGCCAGAAAGTAAATTTCCCCGGTCCCCGACTTCGTATTGAAAGCCTTCAGGGTTTTTTTCGATGAAGGTAACCGCATTGGCATTTGTAGCGGCTTGTTTAACTAAAGTCTTATCTTTGTTGAAGTTTCCCGACCAAATATTATTTTCAATGGTATCACTAAAAAGGAAAACGTCCTGGCTGACCAAAGCGATATTATTGCGCAAAGATTTTAATGAAAAATCGTAAATTGATTTCCCATCAACCAAGATATCACCACTAGAAGGATCAAAAAACCGTGGCAACAAATTCACCAAACTTGATTTACCGCTTCCACTGCTACCTACCAAAGCGATCGATTCGCCGCGATTGATAGTCAAATTGATATTTCTAAGAATGTGTTCGCTACCATAAGAAAAATTAATATTTTTGAATTCGATTTTATTCCATTGTTCTGGAAAAGGAACACAGGTCGCTTTTTCGTGAACTTCGCTGTCTTCATCCAAAAGAGAATAGATTCGTTTCAACGAAACCAAAGTCTCTTGAAATTTGACGGAACTTTCTTGAATTTTTTTAATAGGAGCATTTAGTAACAGTAAACTGGCCAGGTAACTTCCAAAATCACCAAACGTCGCACGACCCTGCGAGATCTCGTAACTCATGGCACCCACTATAGAGAGGATTACAGCGGCGGCAATGAACTCGGTCACTGGGCCAGATAATTCAACGCGGCTGTGGATCTTTTTACGTGAATAAAGGTAATCTTGTGATTCATTGTGAAATCGGTCAGAAAGAGTTTGTTCCAAATTGAAAGACTGAATGGTTCTTACTCCATCCAAACTTTCCTTGATGGTGGAAGTAATGCGTTCTAATTCTTCCTGACCCTTATGACTGTAGGTTTTAATAGTCCGAGTAATCTGTTTAATAAAAAAGATGATAATAGGAAGGGCAATAATAACCGTGCTGGTTAGGCGCCAGTTTAATTTAAACAACCAAAACAACAGCGTAAAAAACAACAGGGGTTCCCGGAAAAAATCAGCAACCAAACGTAAGCCATTTTGTACCACCTGTACGTCATTTAGAATTCTTGAAATTAACCCACCGGCACCAGAAGCATAGGTATTATGGAAACTAAGATTTAGTTTCATAAACTTTGCCTGCAGTCGTTCACGAAGACTTTGAACTACCAGTTCCGCCGTATAGTTCATATTAAAAATATGATAATAACGAGCGATACCCATCACAAAATACACAAACATCAAGTAAACAGGAGTCTTCCAAACATCGATGATTTCGGCCTTACCTAAATTATCCATTAGGTCTTTAATACGGATGGCAATCTGTCCCTGACAAAAAGACATGATCAAACCAGCGATGGCTATAAGTATGATTTTTCTTCGGTGCGGCCGAAGTTCGGCTAAAAGCTTTTTAAATTCTGGCGACATTAATTAAATTTTCCCCTAGAAGGGGTCAATTCATCAATGTATTTTTTTAAATATTGGCCGGTAAGACTTTTTTTACTTTTCATTACTTCTTCCGGGGAACCAGTAGCAACTATTTTGCCACCTTTTTCGCCGGCATCCGGCCCTAAATCAATAATGTAGTCGGCGGCACGAATTACATCCAAGTTATGCTCAACTACCAATACACTACCACCAGCATCAATCAATTTATTAAGCACCTTTAAAAGCAGATCAATTTCTTTAAAATGTAAACCTGTCGTAGGTTCATCTAAAATATACAATGTCGACTTCTGCTGAATCTGTGACAACTCTTTCGCAATTTTTAAACGTTGCGATTCACCGCCACTTAAAGTCACTGCCGGTTGTCCTAATTGCAAATAATCCAGTCCCACTTCTTTAAGAATCGACAGTGGTTTTCGGATATTTGGATACGCAACGAAAAAATTCATCGCTTCGGTTACTGTCATTTTTAAAACTTGATTGATGTTTTTTTCTTTGTAAGTCACTTCCAAAATTTCATCGCGAAATTTTTTACCGTCACAGATATCACAAGGGATAATCACATTATCCATGAACATCATGTCGATCTCTTCATAGCCCGTGCCTTTACAGGCCGGACAACGACCTCCATCCACATTTAAACTAAATGTACCGGGCGTATATCCGCGAAATCTAGATTCCGGAATAGTTGCGAAGATCGTTCTAATGGCATCAAAGATTTTTAAATACGTGACTGGGGAACTTCGTGCTGATTTTCCGATAGCCGATTGATCAATCAACAACACATTTTTTATGTGTTCCATTCCGTTCAATTTATCAAACGGCTGCTCAGGGCCGTATTCAATGTTTAGAATTCGCGCCAGGGCAGGATACAAAGTTTTTGAAACTAACGTCGATTTGCCTGAACCACTGACGCCGGTAACAACGACAAATCGATTCATCGGAATATCTACGTCTACATTTTTTAGGTTATGTCCCTTGGCGCCTTTAATCTGCAATTTAAATTTATAGGATTCAATGTCAACCGGACGAACTGTTCTTAGCGGCACCCAGTTATTGGATGGGCGCAGGTAGGCGGCTGTTTGGGATTCTTTCGAATTTAAAAAATCTGCAGTTCCGCCACTGAAAACCACTTCTCCACCAAGAAATCCACTGCCAGGTCCCATTTCAATAACATTTTCGCTGTTTTTGATAACGTCGTGATCGTGTTCAACAACAACTAACGTATTACCCAAGTCTTTTAAGTCTTTTAAAATAGAAATCAATCGATCGTTATCCCTAGGATGTAGACCAATTGTGGGTTCGTCCAATACGTAAAGAGTTTGCGACAAGCCCATACCCAATTGATTGGATAGCATAATACGCTGATATTCTCCCCCCGAAAGAGTTCGAGTTTCGCGCGCCAAAGTTAAATAATGAACACCGACCCTCTTTAGGAAATCCAATCGGGTTTTAACCTGTTTAATAATTTCCTTGGCCACTTCCATTTCGGAAGGAGTGAATTTGATTTCATCAAACACGGTTGCCAGGTGTTCTACTGTCATTTGGGTTAACTGACTGATATGTAAACCATGAATAAAAATATGATTTGTTTCTTTACGTAAACGAGTGCCTTTGCATTCAGGACATAAAAAGGGACTACGATATCTAGAAATAAAAACGCGTACATGCATTTTGTATTTAATTTGTTCTAGGTATTCAAAAAGACCCTTAACTCCAAAAAATTCTTTGCTGCCATTCCAGATTTTTTTTCTTTGATCTTCCGGCAACTTATTCCAGGGAGTATGTACATCGATTTTAGTTTTTTTACAGTAGGCCAACAGTTGTTTTTTGTCGCTTTCGGCGCTGGGCATAGTAAAAGGATTTAATGCGCCTTGAGCAATACTTAAATTAGGATTGGGAATAACTTTCTTTTCATCCAAATCTAAAATATTTCCAAAACCCTTACAACTTGGGCACGCACCAATCGGACTATTAAAACTAAATAGTCTAGAAGTAACTGGCGGTGGCGTGTAGCCGCAAATAGAACAGGAGTTCTCTTCGCTGAGTTTTAATTGCAAACCTTCAGTGGTAATCAACAAAGCCTTTCGCACTGTTGTTTTTGTATTGTACTTGATACTGGCTTCGTAGGCTTGCGATAAAGAATCGGCTAACCGACCTTTTTCCGAAGAGTTGAAGGCTATCCGATCGATGACCAAATAGAATGATTCCTTTGGTAGACCCTTTTTCAGCATCTTCGGTTCATTCAATTCAATGATCTCGCCCATTTCTGTTTGTGTGACTGGAGTCACTTCAGGAATGGCCTGATTAATATTTTCTTCGGCTTCTTTAGCACTGACCTTAGCAGATTTTTTACTGGTGGCTTTGGTCTTCAGCGCAATGGTAACTTTTTCCTCGGGTTGAGCCAATAATTTAGCAATCGCTTTTTTGCCTTTGACGGTGATGGTAGGTGCAACCGGTTTTCGTTTAGGCAGATAGGCACGCAGAAAACCATCTTGTAAAAATAATGAAAGTAATTTTTTACCTTCAGCAACACGATCGGTTTCGGTAATTTCAACCAGAATATATCCGCGTTTTCCTTCAAAATACTTTAAGGCGATGTCAGTGGCTTCAGAGACGCTTTGTTTTTGTGTTGGAATATGATGAGTGGGACAAAATGGAACACCGGTTTTTTCATAAAGAAGACGTAGATAATCAATCAGTTCAGTAGTGGTTCCCACTGTCGATCGACTATTTTTAACTGAGTTCTTTTGTTCAATCGCTATCGAAGGTGGAATATTCATAATTCCTTCGATATCTGGTTTGGGGGCTTTATTTAAAAACTGTCTCGCATAATTAGACATGCTTTCGATAAAACGACGCTGACCTTCTGCAAATAAGGTTTCAAACGCTAATGAAGATTTTCCCGAGCCACTGGGTCCACATATAACGGTGAACTGCCCGAGTGGAATTTTAACTTCAATGTTTTTTAGATTATTCTGCTTAACACCCCAAAGGTGAATTTCATTTAGTTTGATAAATCGTCCTTATAAAACTCGGAATCTTCCTCTTTTTTATTTTTCACCGTGGTTGGTTCAGTACCTTCTAAGAAAGCTTGGCGAATAATATTTTTGGAAGATCCAGAGGCTAGTTCTCCTGTATCGCTATCAATATTGGCAAATACAATACCCTCTGGAACTGGAAATGTCACCTGTGGTAAATTTTCATGGACGGCTTTCATATAACCATTCCAGATTGGAAGCGCCGCACGGCCACCGACCTCACCTTTGCCAAGTGACCGTTCTTGGTCAAATCCAACCCAAACGCCGGTAGCGATCTGTGGAGTAAAACCGATAAACCAGGCGTCGTAATATCCATTGGTTGAACCGGTTTTGCCCGCAACGTCTCGACCTAACGCTCGTGCACCACCACCAGTTCCATGCGAATCTTCAACAGCGGCTTTTAACAAAGAAGTCATCAAATAGGCTGTAGTAGGCTTGATCAGCTGATCTGCCCATTCTGTTTGGCTGATTTCTTTAGTTGCAGCGCGG
>JAYVAZ010000420.1:0-2719 GCA_043750675.1 Pseudobdellovibrionaceae bacterium
ACGTCCACAATGGGGATTAAATGGAAAAACCCCGGCAGAGTGCCGAGGTTTTTAATAAAGCCCTTTTATTTATCTGCCCAGTTTATGGGGTACAGATCAATTCAGAGCCTTTTTTTATTCTAAATGGGAAAATTTAAACTTATTTAAATGCCGGAATTCCTGTGATGTGATTTCCGATAATTAAACGATGAATGTCCTCAGTTCCTTCGTAAGTATTCACACTTTCTAAATTCAACATATGGCGTCCGCATTGGTATTCATAAGTGATCCCGCTGGCGCCCAAAATGTCTCGAGTCATGCGTGCATGCTTCAGCGCATTTGAAACGTTATTCATTTTAGCCATTGAAATATGAACCGGTTCGGCAGTGCCTTTGTCCTTCGCCCTTCCAACTTGTAGAGCCAGTAGTTGTCCCAAGTAAATGTCTTTGTACATTTCTACCAGTTTCGCCTGTACCAATTGAAAACTAGCTATTGGTTTATTAAATTGAATTCGTGTTTTGGCATAATTCAAAGCTTCATCGTAACAAGCCATTGAAGCACCCAGAACACCCCAGGAAATTCCAAAACGAGCATTATTCAAACAGCTAAAAGGACCCTTCAGCCCTGTGACTTCCAACATGTTAGAAGCAGGGACACGGCAATCTTGAAAAATAAGTTCACTGGTAACGGAAGCTTTTAGTGAAAATTTCTTTTCGATATTTCTAGTCGTAAAACCTTTGGTGCCCTTATCAACGATAAAACCTTTGATTTGATCTTCATCATTTTTTGCCCAAACAATGGCAAGGTCTGCGATTCCGCCATTGGTAATCCACATTTTTGCACCGTTTATAATATAATCATTTCCATCTTTTTTCGCGCGCGTTACCATTCCGCCTGGATCCGAGCCAAAGTCAGGTTCAGTCAGGCCAAAACAGCCGATCAATTCCCCTTTAGCCATTTTGGGTAAGTATTTCTGTTTGTGTGCCTCGGTCCCGAAGGCAGAGATTGGGTACATACATAAGGCACCTTGTACGCTGACAAAACTTCTTAAACCGGAATCCCCGCGCTCGAGTTCCTGCATAATTAGGCCGTAGGTAGTGTAGTTAACGCCAGCGCAGCCATAACCTTGAATAGTAGAACCAAAGGTACCTAGTTCCGCCAGTTGCGGAATAAGCTGTTTTGGAAAAGTGCCATTATCATAATGTGTTGCAATTATAGGCATGATTTCTTTAGTTACAAAGGAACGCATTGTATCCCGAATCATGATTTCTTCTTCAGAAAGATGCTGATCAAAATTTAAAAAATCGGGTGCTTCATAGGCTTTCATGGTTTGCTCCTCTACATTGTTTGAATAAGGTAATTGCAGAAGTTCTGCTACGCAAGAAGAAATGACAGGCCTTTAAAGTTGCGCCATGCTTATTATCTATGACAAACACCAGTAATAACAATGTGTCTTTAATAAACGATTTTGTGATCTGTGTCGGTACGGTCAATGGCTCTGGTAGTCAGTCTGCCAACACAATTCTTTTGAAAACCCTTTTTCGAATGGGTATTCCGGTAGGGGGAAAGAATGTATTTCCATCTAACATTGCCGGTTTGCCGACTTGGTTTTGGATTCGTGCCAGTGAAAAGGGCTATTTAGCTAGAAGAAAAGAAGCCAACGTAATGGTTGCGATGAATGCGCAGACTTTGTTGGATGATCAAAAAACGGTAAAACCGGGCGGCTACTTTATTTACAACACCGATAACAGCACTGCATTTTTGGAAGTGAAGCGTGATGATATTCATTACATCGGCGTTCCTTTTAAAAAATTAGTTGATCAATCAACGGACCAAGTAAAAATTAAGAAGATGTTAATCAATATCATTTATGTTGGGGTGGTAGCGCAACTTTTCAAAATGGATAAAAAAGTTTTATTGGATTGTTTACGAGATCAGTTCGGAACCAAAGAATCTGTTGTTGCACCGAACTTAAAGGGTTTGGATTTGGGAATGCAGTGGGCAGAAGAAAACCTTAAGGAAATCGCCTTTCCATTCGAGGCCAAGCCCATTACGCACGAAAAAAAATATGTATTGATGGATGGAAATACCGCATCGGCCATCGGGTCGGTTTTCGGTGGATGTACTTTTGCGGCTTGGTATCCAATCACACCGTCTTCTTCGTTAATCGAAAATTTTATTAAGTACACTGAAGAGCTACGAATTGATTCTGAAGGAAAGCGGAAGTTTGGTATCGTTCAGGCTGAAGATGAATTAGCTGCGATTTGTATGACCCTAGGTGCTGGCTGGACTGGTGCGCGGGCAATGACGGCATCTAGTGGGCCCGGAATCAGTTTGATGAGCGAAGCGGCAGGATATGCCTATTACGCCGAAGTTCCTTGTGTGATATGGGACGTGCAACGAGTAGGTCCATCAACCGGAATGCCAACACGAACGGCTCAAGGAGATATTTTATCTAATCTTTATCTTTCGCATGGGGATACTCGGCATCCATTACTTTTGCCGGCGACATTAAAAGAATGTTTTGAATTTGGACAGACCGCATTTGATTTGGCGGAAAGATTACAACAATTGATTTTTGTTTTAAGTGATCTGGATTTAGGAATGAATCTTTGGCGAGAAGAATCTTGGGCGTATCCAAGTAAACCTTACGACCGTGGAAAAGTATTAACCGAAAAAGAATTGGCAAATATGCCGGTTTATTACCGTTACAATGAAACCGACGGCGATGCTATTGCGC
>JAYVAZ010000421.1:0-7988 GCA_043750675.1 Pseudobdellovibrionaceae bacterium
CAATCAATGTATAATGTTCACCAAAGACTTCGGTCTTAGTTGGCCACAGAAGAATTCTTAAAGCCCCAACAATACCTAAGATCAGTCCTAGGGCTAATCCTGAAGATAGTTCTCTTCTTAACACTCGGAACCAATCTTTACTGCGTACTTCGCCCAGGGCCATGGCTCGAATAATTAGGGTCGAGGCTTGTGATCCTGAATTGCCTCCGCTACTAATAATTAAAGGAATAAATAAAGCTAATACTACGGCCTTTTCAATTTCATTTTGAAAGAACGACATCGCCGAAGTTGTGAACATTTCACTGACGAAAAGAATCATCAACCAACCGGCGCGTTTGCGCATCAAATCCCAAAAACTAATTTTCAAATAAGGTGCATCTAAACTTTCGACGCCCCCGAATTTGTGAATATCTTCGGTCGCTTCTTCTTGGAGTACGCTGGCGATATCATCGAAAGTAACGATACCTTTCATGTGTCCCCATTCGTCAATAACCGGTAAGGCCATAAATTCGTGCTGCGAGAAAATCTTACTGGTTTGTTCTTGATCCTGTGTGACTGGAATTTTAATCATGTCGTGTTTCATGATTTCACGAATTTTTTTATTCGGAGCCGAAGAAAAAAGTTCGCGGAACGAAACCACTCCTAAAAGTGTTTGATCCGTATCAATAACGTAAGCGTAATAAATAGTCTCGACTTGTGTTTTCGCCTGAATTCTTAAATAACTGATCGCCTCATCAACGCTCATATCAGGTCGAAGGCGCACGAAACGTGAACTCATCAAACCACCGGCTTTATCTTCAGCGTAGGCTAGCAGTGCGGTCACTTCGCGGCGGGTTTGGTGGTCCAACATTAAAAGAATGACTTCTTTTTTTTCGGGGCCTAATTCTTGAATTAAATCGGCCACGTCATCCGGAGCCAACATACGGACCCAAGATCTTTGTTCGGCGGAAGAAACTTCGGAAATTAATTCAGCTTGGGAGTGAATATCCAAAGCCAAAAATAAATCGACGGCCTCGGCGCGTGGTAGTCTTGCAAACTGTTCTTTGCGTTCGATAACATTTAAGGCAGACCAAGAATCAATCAAATTAAATCGTACTTTTTGCTCTTCTTCTAAAAAACTTTCTTCTCTTTCCGCATGAGCAAACCGTGTGGCAGAAGGATCTGGAGTAGGCGGTAGCGCCATATTCTCGGCATCGCTAAGAATATCGGACGGATTTTTTTTGTCAGAGGGAATTTCGTCAGAGCTCATAACAAATTATTAACATGAAACTAAAAAATTACAAGCTCAAGTTCGATGGCTCGAACTTACAAACTTAAGTTCGATTGCTCAAAAAGGGGAAGGACTTCATAAGTTTTCCCGATCATTTTTACGTGTCCATTCTGTAGCCAGAGGATTCGATCACATTTTTTTAAAGTCGAAAGCCTATGAGCAATGATGATCTGTGTACGACCAACAAAAAACTCTTCTGTGGCCCTCACTAGTATTTCCTCTGACTGTGGATCAACAGAACTGGTGGCCTCGTCCATGATAATCACCGGGGCATTTTGTAATAGACATCGGGCCATACAGATCAGTTGTCTTTCGCCCAATGATAGATTCCTACCATTTTCTTCAATCTGCATTTCTAAGGATTTTGCATTAGCCCAGTCACTAAGGCCAACTTGATCCAGGGCAAAGAACAATTCCTTATGCGATTTCATTTGGAAAATTTCTAAATTTTCCTGAAGAGTTCCGGTAAACAAGATAGAATCTTGCGAGATAAATGAAATTGAATTTCGATAAGTTTGCAGGTCATAGCCGCTGGATTCAGGAGTCAACTGAGGATACTTACCATCAACAGTAATTGAACCTTCTTCGACCGGGTATAGATATAACAATGCTTGGATTAAACTGGATTTTCCGCTTCCGGTACGGCCAATGATGCCGAATCTTTCGCCGGCCTTGATAGTAAAGTTAAGATCGTTCAAAACTAAAGGCAGTTCAGCGCGGTACCGAAAGTTCAAATGATTAAATCGGACTTCTGCCGAACGAGACGTAGTCAGACCAGCATTGGTAGGGCGTTCTTTATAACCCCAATGTTTAGTTTCAAATTTTGCATCAACCGGTAACTTATTGCCGGGTTCTAGTGGTTTTCGAATGTATTCGTCTAACCGCTCAACCCCCACCATGGCCTCTTCAAATTGCGTCATCCACTCGAAAAACATTTGAACGGTATTTCCCGATAAAGCAATAAAACCAAATGCGATTCCTAAAGAACCAATAGAAATACCGGCTTGTTGTTGAAAGTAGTAAGTTATAAGGCCAGTAGCAATAAATAGAATCGCCGTTAACGTATTCATTTGGATAGAAAATAAAACTACCTGCTGAGAAGTAACAAATTTTTGTTTTAAATAAAGCTGATCCAAATTAGCGAAACGCTGGAAAAAAACCGACTGTTTTAAAAAGGATCGAATCGTACTGGCCCCTTGTGCGGTTTCGGCAAAATGCGCCAGCGAAGGTGACCTAGCCGCGGAAAGTTGCCGGCGAAGCTCTCTAAGACGTTGCCGATTAAATCGATAGATAAAGTAATTAAAAATTCCAATGACTACAATCAAAGGTAAAAAAATGGGATTGGCAAATCCCATAAGGACTATCATGCACGCCAGGTCAAAAATAATAGAAAGAAATTCCGCTAGCGGGCCGCCAAATAAACGAAAGACATTTCCATAATCACTAGAAAAACGAGTGGTGACCCGCCCAACTGGCGTCGAATCAAAAAACGACATCGGAAATCGGGAAGTCCGGTAAGTCGTTTCATCGTAAATTTGGCTTACGGCCATGGCCGACAGACGCGAAAAACCGATACGAAACAATAGGGTCATCAAAAAACCGGCGATAGTCATTGCTAACATCAAGGTAATAAAATTTTCACTGTTGAAGCCAGACAGCAATCCCGCATGCGCGTTACAATTCTTTAAATTCATTTCCACACACAATTGATCGACCCAAGCGCCGACCACATTTGTATTTGCCAATAATGAAACGCGACCTAATAGACCCAATAATAGAAGCAGCACGATTCGAATTTTGTAAGGTTTGTAGGCCGACATCAACGTTTCGAAAACGCTTTTTTCGTAGTGACCTGAAAAAGTTGATTCTTTCTGTTGGAAAGATTTATTATTCTGGTCCATGATCTTCTCCGGTGGAAGGGATCAGTGTCGTAGAAGTGATAGCAGAAGTTGCCGCAACAACAAGGGTAGCTATTTCGGCTTCCGGTTCTTTAAAAGCCGTTTTTGCAACTGTCATTGATACCGAAGAAGTGTATTCCTGAAACTCCTTATTTTTAGAAAGAAGATTTTTATAAGTATCAAAAGCCAGTACTTTTCCGTCTTTTAAAAATAAAACGCGATCGGTTTTATCTAAAATGGTTAATCGATGCGTCGTTAGAATACGCGTACGATTGGCCCATTCGGAAAGAATCAGGCCATCAATAAGTTTATTTTCGGTGTCAACATCGACGGCGCTAAGGCAATCGTCCAGCAAAATAACCGGGGATTTATAAAAATCAACGCGGGCTAAACTGACTCTTTGTTTTTGTCCGCCAGATAAATTAACTCCGCGTTCTCCAATTTCAGTTTCTAATCCATCAGTGACACGTTCGCTATCGATATCAAATTCGGCCAACCGTAAAGATTTTTTAATTTTCAATTCTAATTCAGGGGTTGGAGTTTGTTTGTCATATTCCAGAGTTATATTTTCCCGAAGATTGGCGCTCATGATAAATCCTGATTGGGGTACAAAACTAAAAAACTGCCTTAAGTGATCCAAATGCATGGTCCGGGCATCATTGCGACCTAAATGATATTGGTCAAAGGTAGCGCCGTTTTCACCGGTTAAGGAAAGCAACAAGGAAGTTTTTCCAGACCCCACTTCACCAACGATGGCTACGAACTCCCGACTTTTAATTTGTAGGTTTATATTTTTTAATATCTTTTCGCCGCCGATTTCCAAATTTAAATTTTGAATTATTAGATCCGGCGGTGCCTGATCTAATAAATCAATCTTATGAATTTCTTGAGCCCTTTGTACGTGTTCTATGTTTTTTAGTCTTAGAAATAAATTAACTCGCCTTAAAGAAGTCCAAGAATCAAACAGGAAAGTAAAAAACCATGGCATTTGTCGAAATGGTTTGGTTAAAAATATTCCTATAATCCAGAGCAAGGCCAATAAAGTGCCGCTGCTCATTTTGTTGTTAGTTACACTTAAAAAAGAAATAACTGCGACAATATTGATAATAAAAGTAATAGAGGAAGAAATACTATTCATCGTCTGTCCATTAGTTAACATCGACAGCCGATTAAGTGTTTCGAATTCCCTGACTTTAAGAATCTTTTTTTCGAACTCGGAAACCCAACCTAAGATACGTAAGGTTCGGATATTTTGTACCCACTGACCAACCAGTCCCATTCTTTCGGCAGCGATAGTTTTGAACCGGTAGAAAAAGTGACTTTGACGATAAGCCATGAAAAAATTTACAATCGATAAAACGATAAAGATACTTAAGATGGGAAGGTAAGAAATCCCAAAGTAGTGATGTAATACGATCGGTGAAAGTATCAGCGGGAAAATAATATTGGTACCGGTTGGTAAACTTTGATCCAAAATTACAGTTGCACCTGGTACGTCAGTGGCGTAGGTGGCAACCACCTCCCCGGTGGGATGTCCGCTGAGGCTATCGGATCTTAAATCTAAGGAATGTTGATACAGCTTCCGCCCCAGCCATCTCTGCACTTCCAGGGATTCGTAAACTCCCAGTAATTGTGCTAACTGGGTAAAGGCCAAGGATCCCAAAATACACAAGAACGAAAACAGTAATAGGAAAAGCGGATTAGATTGAATGTCCCAGATCAGTGGCGAGCCGCTAAGCAGATCTACAAATTCCTTTTGGAAAAAGGGTCCGGCTAATCCTAAACAAGCTGAAAAAAAAGAAAGCAGCACAATCAAAAATCGAAAAGGCCAGCGGTATTTTAGGATTTGCCAGAGCAATGAGAAGGAAGAGTGCATCAGGGGATTATGTCGTGGCGAAACCAAAGGGTCAAACTCTTCCGCTCACAAAAAGTTTTCGAAACTTGATGAGGCACTTGGTCAGAAAAGAACAGTGTTGCTCTCCCATAAAGTGGTTCGATGCTTTGTTTAAGCTGTTCGGGAAAATCGTTTTTATAAATCAATAATTCGCCGCCGTCTTGTTTTTTCCATTCTTTATTTAGATACAGAGTCATGGAAAAAACCCTCTTCTGGAGGCTGTTTCGTGGCTGATCAATATGTTTATGGTAACCCATTTCAGCAGGATACTTGGCCAAATGAGCCTCTATTTGATTTAAGGATATTCGAAAGTAATGGCTGAGTTGATCTTTGATATTATGCAAATGGGAAAATACATTCTGATGTTTATCTGCATCAAGCCAATAAATAAAATCGCCACGGATAGCAGAGTGAATCTCTTTGTTTTTGGAGATTCCAGCCGCCTTAAATTGATCAGAGTGGCTTAAAAACAGCAACTCCAGCTGCTCCAAGAATTCGATTGGAAAAGCGCCATCAAAATACACTGATTTTTCTTTTTCTAAAGATTCAAGAATTTGATTGTCTAGGATCATTAAATACCCTTAAGGAAATAGTTGAAACATTGTAAAATGAAACTAGAATGAAATAAATGAAAATAAATAAAGGCTTAAAGTCAGCGTCAACCAGCAAAACATCAAAAAGTCGTCGGGAGTTTCTAAAAAACACGTCTCTGGCCGTTGGCGCGACCATGGGTTCCGGTTTATTGTCATCCTGTTCCTATTTAGACCATTTGGTGATGGGCGACCTAGAAAATAAAAATATTTCGGTTGTGGTTTTAGGCGCCGGTTTAGCGGGGCTGTCGGCGGCCTTGGAACTTAAAAAAAGTAAAATTCCTTTTAAATTATTCGAATCGCAAGCCAAATTTGGTGGGCGCGTAATGACTTTGAAAAATTGGCATCAAGGTCAGTCCGTAGAGTTGGGTGGCGAATTTATAAAACCCACTCACACAGAAGTCATCGCCTTGTGTAAAGAACTTCGACTGAATTTGAATCAGCTGAAAATAAACCCGAAGTATTATTTTAGCGATAAATTTGTGACGCCACCGGAATGGAATCGGTTTTATACGCAATTTAATAAATTGGTTCAAAAGCAGATCGAACTGATCTATGGAAACAAGATAGATTATCTAACAGCATTGAACCACCGTGAATATCCGATGGCTGTCGAATTAGATCAGATTTCAGTATATCAATGGTTCGAAAAGAATTCCTTTGCACCTTGGACCCAGTATCTAGCCCGTCGTTGGTGTGAATACCATTATGGGATGGACTCGCATTATATTTCGGCTTTAAGTTTTATGCATTTCTGGCGCGAAAATAAAAGTTTTTTTCCGGAAAGCCAATTGCAAGTTAGTGGTGGCAATATTTTACTTCTTGAAGCTTTGTTCGAAAGAATTTCGGGTTTAGTTCCGGATAAAATTGTGAAATTGAAACACCGACTAGTGGCCGTAGAACGTAAAGAAAAGGGCTTCCGTCTGACTTTTGATTTAGATGGACAAACCGTCCAGCAAGATACGCAGTACGTAATTTGTGCTTTGCCTTTTTCTGCGTTGAGAGAAGTGGATGGAATTGACAACATCGGGTTTGGTCGAAATAAAAACCAGTTGATCCGAGAAATGAACTATGGATTTCACTCTAAAATAGTCTATGGGTTTAATAAATATTTCTGGAAAGATCTGAAGCAAAGGTCATTTGATTCGGTAGTGACCTCTTTAGAAACGCAGAATTTCTTTAGTTATCAATCTACCTCGCCCTTGTTTCGTAATAAAAATGCGCCGGTTTTAACAAGTCTTTTGGGTGGAGAAGCGGGATTAAAGGGCGGCACACATAGTGTTGATCAGGGTCTTCGCGACCTGGCTAATTTAAGTGGTGATTACAAGGTTGATATGCAAAACTCCTATGTTCATAATTGGACGCGTACGGGTTCTTATAAGGGAAGCGTAAGTTTTATGAGTCAGGGACAATTTTATCGTTTTGGACATGTGGCTTCGCAGCCCGAATGCGGTGGTCTGTGGCAATTTGCAGGCGAACATACCAGCCAAAATTTCCAGGGAACAATGAATGGCGCCGTGGCCAGTGCTTCAGATGCCGTTAGAAATCTATTGGTCGTTCAAAAACAAATAATTTAGCTTTAAGTCCTATGCGGAATCAGCTATACAGAAAGTATGAAAAAGAAATCTATTTTAAAGTCGCCCAGTTCGAAGCGCCCTATTAAAACAAACTACACTACTCAAGAGATCCTATCCAAAGTGCGTCCAACACCGATGGTAAAAAATGGGCTTAGTGATGATGAAAAGATCACTAAGATTACTGATCTTTTTACTGAAATCTTAGAGACCCTCGGACTGGATTTAAGAAACGATAGTTTAAAAGAAACGCCTCGAAGAATAGCAAAAATGTACGTGCGCGAAATATTTAGCGGATTGTCAGAACATAATTTTCCTAAGATGACTTTGATTGATAACGAAATGAATTATGATCAAATGGTTATTGTTCGTGATATTGAAGCCTTAAGTGTGTGCGAACATCACTTTCAAACGATAGACGGCGTTGCGACCGTGGCTTATATTCCTAATAAAAAAGTAATTGGGCTGTCAAAAATTAATCGTGTGGTGAATTATTTTTGTCGACGACCGCAAGTTCAGGAGCGGTTGACTAAACAGATCGCCGATTGTCTACAATTGGTTTTAGAGACCGATAATGTTGCCGTACATATAAACGCGAAACATTATTGTGTGATAGCCCGCGGAGTGCAGGATAACGGAAGCACAACTTCGACATCTGATCTGCGCGGTGAATTTAAATCGAATCCAACCACTCGAATGGAATTCTTGAAATTACTTAAATAATTTGAAGCTTAGTACCTCTATTGTTTTTACAGATTAGAC
>JAYVAZ010000422.1:0-3068 GCA_043750675.1 Pseudobdellovibrionaceae bacterium
CGTATTTGCGACCAGAATCAAAAGCAAATTGGTTTCGTAGCTGAACAACAAAAAGGGATTTTGGGATTTTTGCTTCGCCAGTTTTTGGGCCACTGGAGAACTTTTGATCTTCATTTTTTTGATGAAAACCGTGCCGAATTTATGATCGCTAAACATCCGTTCAGATGGTTCTTTCAATGTCTGGAAGTCTTTGAAATAAATGGGCGACCAATGGGTTTTATTGAAAGACGATTTTCTATCTTATCTAAAAAGTTTGAAGTTCGAAATGTTGCTGGGCAAATCATTTTGGAAGTGTCTTCGCCAATCTGGCAACTTTGGACTTTTCCCTTTGTTCGAAACGGCGCTGAACTGGCGCGGATTTCTAAAAGATGGAGTGGACTAGGTTATGAAATGTTTACGGATAAGGACAATTTACTAATAGAATACTATCTTCCGGCGTTATCAGCCGACGAAAGAGCCTTGATTTTAGCGGCGGCTATTTACGTCGACCTCATGTTCTTTGAAACCAAAGGTAACAAAGGACTTTTAAGCGTATCGGACTTTAACAACTAAAGTCCGGTCCTATTATTATAAAATTCTTCAAAACTTAGACAAGTTTCCGAAAAGCCGTAAATTCTTCTGCCATTTCAAAACCAGCGTTTTGGTATAATTTCAGCGCCTTTAGATTTTCCAAAGCAACGGACAACTTTAATGCTACAACTTTTTGTTGCCACAAATGATCAGCAGCAATAGCCAACAAATAGCGCCCTATCCCTTTTTGTCGGAAGTGCGGCAATACCCCTAGAGTGTTAATTTCTCCCGTATTGCTTCCGTAATCGTGATGAAGTGTGATAAACGCGACAATCCTTTTTTCGTGCTTCACAACAAAAGTCGGTAAAGTCTGTTTGCGAAAACCAATCCACAGGTCATGCATAGTTCCTATCGATGTGTCCGGATTATTTTCGAAAGATTTTTTCAAAACGTCATAGTATTCCGGAAAATCATCTTCTTGCAGTCTTTCTAATTGAAAGTCTGGATTCAGATTAGACATGAAAGGCTGAACTTGTTTACAAGTCAGTTCATAGATTTTATAAATCGGCGTATATCCAAGTTCTATTAAAAACTGCTGACTAAACGGTAGCGACTTATGATGAGTGGCTACTAAACCGGCGTGTTTGCCCCGCGCCCTCGTAATCGCTTCAAAATGATTGAAAATATAGGCTAATACCTTGTGCAGGTCTTTGAAATTACTAAATCCCAAATATTCTATGTGCGCAGAGGCGTGGGAATTTGTGACTTGATCTACCAAAACCGCGCAGGCCAATTTCTTGTCCCCTAACCAAACTTCGACGACGTTTTTTTCGGAAGAGATCAAACGTTGAAAAAATCTTTGGATTAATTCCAGGGTAAACTGGGGTTTGATCTGACTTTGAGTCAAAAACTGATGCGCTTGTTTAGAGTAAGCTATGTCTGCGTTAGGATGCCTTATTTTGTAATCCATTTTCTCAAGCTCTATCATTACTCCGCCTTCCTTGCTAGGTGATTATGTAACTCGATTGTTTCACACAATGCGTTCGCTAAAGAGTCCAGATGCGATTGGACATAAAAAAAACACATTCAAAGTCCAATAAACCATTGAAAAAGGGGACAAATTTAACTTTGCTCTAGACCTAAAGGAAGCGCAGCAATTCGGCTAAGGAAGGGATACGTGTTTGTGGTAGCAAAGCGCAGTTATGCATCAGCAAAGGGACTATGGTTTCCGCAAGCGTAGGACCTCCGTGGTAGGCCGTATAGTCATTTCGGAAAGAGACTCCCGACTTAGCAATAATGACAGCGTCTGGATGCCCGGTAACCTTAAAAAAATGGGAAATGTTTTCGACAAAATAAGGATAATAAGACTGTTGAATTCTATCATCCATAGTTTCTGGACAAGAACTGACCCCGTTAATGACGAGTTTGTAATTTCCTAAAGAACAAATACCTTCCGCATAATTGAAGTTCAATTTTAATTTGTCGGACTGAAGATAAACCGAATCTTCAAAACTTAAAGCCGCAATATCTACCGAACTGTGAAACGCAATATCACTAACAATACTTTTACGCTTAGCCAAAGGCCAAGCCGAAGGGAAATAAAGGCTTAAATATCTGCCTTCGTTAAGCACTTTAATTTGGGGATCTAATTTTTTTAAAACTTGTTCTAGATTCAACGCTTTGTCGTGATTGCGATCAAAGCCGTGATCAGAAGTAAGTAGCGATACAATCTTACGACCTGAAGCTTGATTAAAGTGATTAAAAATAGGCGCTAGTTTTGCGTCCAAATTTTGTAAGTAGGAAATAACTTGTACGGAATTTGAACCTACATCGTGGCTAGTAAAATCAACTCCAATCAAATGAACAAAAATAAAATCAGGCCACTTCTGTACTGGAGTTTCTACCAGAAGTTTGTCTAAAGCGTTGATAATTTTGTTGTCGACCAGCTTATAATTTTTCTGTTTAATTGCCAAGGCGGCTTCGACATCGTTTAATTGCAAATGTGATAATGAGTCGGAAGTGAACCCATAAGAGGCACTGACTGTTTTTAATCCCTGCTGTTTATAGCGCCAAAAAACACTGCGCCCTTTAATCATTTTGTTAAATTCTTCGAAGTGCACTGGATCTTCCAATTCGAAAGCATTGTTGTCGCTTAAAACTTGATTGCCATAAATTCCGCTGGCATCAACTGGTGCCCCTTCCAATAACGAAGTGATTGATGGGAAAGTTAACGATGGAAATGCAGTTCTCGCTTTAAATAGTTTATTCTTCGAAGACAGAAAGAATTTTTGGATATTGGGGAGATTCTCCCGGTCTAACTGAGTTTGTGATCCGGCTTCACATCATATTGAACGTTGAAGATTTCTTTGGTTTCACCGCAGTCATATCCCGCCCGGAAGGTTTTTTGGTTGGCATCCACCAATTCCGGCGTTTTCTTAAATTTATCAGCGATCCAATCACGCGTGGGATCAGTCGGTCGGTTTGTCAGCCAGCAGGTAAGACCCAGCGCGAAGAAATTTTTACATCGGTCAACAGACTTCGGCGAAAGCGTTGATCCT
>JAYVAZ010000423.1:0-7067 GCA_043750675.1 Pseudobdellovibrionaceae bacterium
TAATTTAGTTTGATACCAAAGCCAGTCTCAAAAGCTGGCTTTTTTTGAATAATTACTTTTTGCGCCGCTAATTCTTCCTTTTCGAATTCCATATCGATATTTTTATCATTTGAATACGCATTTAAAAAAGTTTTATAGGCAAACTTGGCATCTAATCGATGTTGTTCTGCGGTCCAATCCAAACGGAATAAAAACAATTCCATTTCTACCTGGGCCAAATCAAATCGCCGTTGATCCCAATCGGCAGGTTTTTCTGGTTTCGCAGTTTGATCCTCATGCATCAGTTCGGTCCAATAATAGAGGACATCGTCTTTCATCCACATCGGCATAGTAAATTTTTTGTAAAAAAAGCCCAATGCCTGAGAAGCAAAAATGGCGAACTTGACCCCATCGATATTGGCAAAACCATTTCGAATAAATTCATTTGCGGTGAATACGCCGCCATAAAAGTGATAGTTATTTAAATGAAAATCGGGACGACTACCCGTTAGTTCGAAGTAACGATCTTGCAATTCCTGATATCTATCGATAAATTTCTTCGACGGAGTAATTCCGGGTAGGGCTCCGGGAGCGTGGATTGACGATTCGGCATAGTCCCCGTGATCGACGGTGGGCGAAACATAATTCAACAAATCAAAAAAGGAAATTAATTCTGATTTTTTAGTTCCAATTCCGGTACAGCACTGATCATGAGTATAAATGGAAACGACCCGTAGGGCCTGATAAGGGTCGCCGCCGGTCGCATCTAAAACCATCGGCCACAGGCTTTCCTGGTGTTCACCAGCAAAAATAGTAAATTGCGCTTCTTCATATCTATGAAGTTTGTCGTACTTTTTTAAACGAACATAAAACCGAAGGCTATCGACGTACAATTTTTGATCGCCTTCCAACTGTTTACCAATATACGAAATCAGGCCAAAATTTGCGCCGTGAACGCAGCCAGGATCATCATTATAGCAGTCATTAACAAATGATCCGACGACCATTTCCTTTGCAAACAAAACCGCGTTTAGTAAACGCTCTTTACCCGGAAAAAAATCGGGCAGCAACTGGACTATTTCTAAAGCTTTGCCAAACCCTTCGCCCGGACCAAAGGTTCTTTGATGAGAGACGGATTTTGAAAGTGTTCTTGTCTGAGGCTTACCATTTAGTAAGTTAAAGATGGTTTCTTCATCCATGCTGTCCATTTGATATTCTTTTAGGTGTGCCGAGATTCGATCCTTAAAATGAGATGGTGCCGATGGGTCTGATTCAAGTATTGACCAAAGGAAAAAAAATGCATCGTAACCTTGAATTTTTTCTTCCATTAGGATTTGAAAGATTGCCTCTTGGGTGGACTCCACTTGCATCGGCGTGGCCGAAAACTCGGGCACTTGCGGCGTAAAGATCGAGATGTTTTGAATTGCAAAGAATAAGACCGCTTTAACATCGCCGGGATTAAAATCGACTAAACTTTTTTCGGCCCGGGCAGAACTGCCAAAGGCAAAAAAGAAAAGAAAAACGGAAATCAAAGTTTTTTGTGTAAGTTTTTTCATAATGAAATTTTCGGTCGGTTCTTCTGAATCCGTAGTCTAGAAGCTTACAGGCTGTGCTCGGACTGAATACAAGTCTTTTGCCCTGTAGAACTATTTGTCAGGCCCCGGTAAAACATTCGGATTCAATTCTTAACTAACTCTTTTGTTCTAAGTATTCGTATAAAAAGCAGGCTTTTATTAATTAACAGGGGGAAAAATGAAAAAGATTATAATGACCGCGATGCTTTTAGCATCCTTTACTGCAAATGCAGAAGTGAAATACAAAATTGATTCTGTGAGCAGTCTTTCTTTTGACGGAAGAAATCTTCAGGTCGAATATCAAGTTGGCGGTGGATGCCAACCTCATACTACAGAAATCCAACTGGTCGAAGTACCGACCGAAAACAAAAATATCGCGAACATTCGCGTAGACATCTATGATGTAACGCCACAAGAAGATTTTTGTGAAGCCTTGCTTTACCAAAAAGCCTCAGTGGATTTGCAAAATAAAGTAAAAGACCTTTTAAATGCAGATCCCGCGCATGACATTTATTTTGGTGATTTTATTTTGCCTAAATTGCGAGTTAGTCCTTACAGCTTGATGCCGTTCTAACCTTTCAAGTATAGTAAGATACCATTCAAAGGATGCCGAATCGGCGTCCTTTTTTATTACGCAGAATCCGTTCTATCTTGAGACACTCGATTCAAATAAAAACACTTCTTATGTTAATTTGAGAAGCTTATGAAATAAATTATGCAGAACTTCTTTCCTTTGATAAACTGTATAGACAGTACGTAAGGAGGTTTTAGTGAAAAGACAAGTCGAACGAAAGACAATTTGTCTTGCTGACCCTGCTCCCGAGTAGCGTTGCCAGCAAGTAAAAAGAAAATCACAAAAATTTTAATAGGAGGATTATAGACGAATATTAGGTTCTAATATCGTCCTTCCTTTGCCAAGGGCAAACCCGGGGAAACGCGGGGGCGCAAAACTATAGGGGCTAAGCCATATTAAACTTATGGGATGCCAGCCAGATGCCAGAGGATAAGAATACCAAAGGTCTTTGCAGGAAGGATACAACATATGCCTCTCTTAAATGATAGGTTTCATTCCCCTTAACCCGTGTGACTTTATGGATGAGTTGTGCGGGTTTCTTTTTTTCTGATCATAAGGGAAGTTCGATAATAAAAGTGGTATTCTTTTTTTCCTGATCATAATAGAAATTTCCCAGATGATCTTCCACGATCCCTTTCGAAATACTTAAACCTAAACCGGTCCCTTTACCAATTTCCTTCGTAGTAAAAAATGGTTGCATCATTCGCGGCTGAATTTCGACATCGATTCCAGCCCCGCTATCAGTGAAACTGATAATCATCATCTTTCCATCCGATTTTTTTTCAACGGATATCTGGATCCACTTTTGTGGTTGGCTTTGTATTGCGTCGTAAGAATTGTTTAAAAGATTTAAAAAGACTTGGGATAATTGGGTAGCGCGGCAACTAATAAAAACATCAAAGGCCGGACTGAATTTTATTTCTACACCATTTAATTTAAACTTTTCATTACACAAAATGATAGTTTCCTGGATAATTTTATTTACAGATTCAGATCTCATTGGGTCATTTTCACCAGAGCGCGAAAAAGATCGAAGCCCTTGAATAATTTTGGATATGCGATCAACGGTCTTATTGATTTTATCTAAATGACCCTTAACGGTTTCGTCATACATATTTCTTTCGGACAGAAGTTTTTCTATCTGTCGAGATTTACCGACGATGATAGTTAACGGATTATTAATTTCGTGCGCCATCGCGCTGGACATTTCTCCCAATGCGGCCATCTTTGAAGACTGCAGTAATTGCATTCGGCCCACTTCTAACTTCTTTTCGTGTTCGGATTTTTCGGATTGCCTTATGGTAACTACATTCCAGACTATTACGATCATGCCCCATAAAAATACAAAGGCCGCGATCGATATTTTTTTCAGCTCGCTTAAGTTGTTCAGCAAAAAACTTTCTTCAGTTAGTAAAGTCACTGTCCATCCTAATTGCTTTTGCCGGATTTCAGTTCTGATCCAATCATCAACATTCAATTTAAAAAATGCGTTTAAGTCTCGTGGTTTGTAATTTAAAATGCTACTGTCGGCATTACCTTTATCTTCAAATTCAGTCCATTTCGGATGCGCCAACAAATAGCCCAATCGATTCGTAATATAAATGATTTCTCTTTCTGATTGGTGGGCCTGATCAATTAATTTTTGCAGCTGTGGTAAAACGAGGTCTACAGTTATCATCCCTCGCCCTTTAGCATCTTTGGCTTCAAATTTGCGAGCATTGGTAACATAAACCAAACCGGCATCGATATAGGGCTCGGTGAAAACACTTCCCGAAGGGCTCTTCATACCGGCTTTGTACCAATCTTGATTGGGATAATAATACTTTTCCGTGTCCCATTCGTAAGTTAAAACAGCTTCGTAGTTTTTATCCCAATGGATGTAAGGACCAAACAACATTCTTTTTTGATTAAATGAAAATGGTTCGAACCAAATACCCATTCCGTAGATGAGGTCCTTCGGGCTGGCTTCTATACTATTTTTTAAAAGTTGTTCAATTTGTTTTTCGGTCAAAACCTGGTTAGCCAAAACGGTTTGCATCACCCGACCGATAACGTCCGAAGTAGACACAAATTCATCCAATTTTTTAGTAATCAATTCGGCGCGATTGACTTGTTCTGCCTTGGCCAGCTGCAAATGGGTATTTCTTGTCTGGAAATAAAACATCGAAATCGATGCTGAAATCACAAAACCAAAAATGATAAGAGAAATTTTAAAATTCATGTTACCGGTTTGGTAAATACAGTTTACGGATGCTTAGATCTTGGCGTTTTTTTAGTCTTCTTTTTAGGGGCCTTTTTAACTTTTTTAGCGGGGCTTTCGGCACGTGCCTCTTTGACTAACATTCCGGCCAAGGCCCATTTGCTACCCCGAATAGATTGTTGCGACCGAGCCTGTTTGGTTTGCTTTAAAGCGTACTTGATGCGACGACTGGTCGTTGTTCCTGTAGTGGTTTTTTCAGAAGCTACCGTGGGAATTTTTAACGTAGTTCCGGCGCGGATCGTTGAACGGCGAGATAAATTATTGGCCTTTCTTAAAGCATCAATACTTACGCCATATTTCTTGGCGATCAAAAATAAGTTTTCTCCCGGACGTACCAAATGATTAACAATGGCTGCGGCTGGATTTCTTAAGTCATCCGCGTTATCTGCAGTTCGATCAACTTTTAGTTCGTTTGCCGTTCCGTCTTCTGTTTTCACAACTTCAGCATCAGGATTGTCAGGAAGTTTGTCGTCTTTCGGTGGAACTTTCAGACGTGAACCTACTCTGATCATTCCGCCACGACTTAACTTATTCATTTTTCTTAAGATCGCAATACTAGTGTCGTAGTCATCTGCAATCGCAGATAAAGTATCACCCGGTTGCACAACGTAAAAAACACCAGTTTTTGTTACGATCTCTGGATTTACGTTTGCTTTTTCCTTGTCGACTTCTTCGATTGGTTTTTCTCTTTTAGCTACTACGATTAACTTGGTAGGCGTTTTTCCTGTGTTATCAGGAACCTGAATTTTTTGGCCCACTCGCAGTTTACGCTTTTTAGGAATATCATTAATATCTCTTAAATAAGCCACTGTCGTTTTGAATTTCTTAGCAACTGTAAACAGTGATTCACCTGATTTAATTTTATAAGTATCGGTTTCCCCAGCATCAGCAATGAGTTCAACTTTATCGACAAAACTTTCTTGCGCGGCAGCCATAGCAACTTGCAATTGTCCAATCGGAATTCTTAGTTCTAACGAATCTCCTTTTAGTGGAGCTATTTCACCCTTGAATTTAGGATTGATCATTTTGAACTCTTCGTAACTGAAGTTCATTTTTTCAGCCATTAATCTTAAGTTAATTGGTTTATCAACTTTGATTTGATCAAACTCAATTGGCTTTTCATATTCGATATCACTAAATCCATATTTGGCCGGATCTTTACCGATTAATTTTGCTGCGATAAATTTTGGGATATAGTTTCCAGTTTCTCTTGGAAACTTTCTTTGCTTGGCCAAATACCAAAAATCACGACTTGCGTGAGTCATAACAGCTCGTTTAATACGGTTCTCACCCGCATTGTAAGAAGCCATCGCCAAATACCAAGACCCAAAAATACTATATAAACCTTTATAGTATTCTGCCGCCGCTTGAGTCGACATAACCGGGTCACGACGTTCATCAATAAATGAATTCACTTCTAATCCATAACGACGTCCCGTACCTTTGATAAACTGCCAATAACCAACAGCCGCTGCACGTGAAGTCGCCTTTGAACTGAATCCTGATTCAATTAACGCAATATAAATGAGATCTTCCGGCATTCCGTTTTGTCGTAAAATTCTTTTTATCAAAGTCGAATACCGACCCGAACGCGATAAATAGCGCTCCATATGCGGTCGCCCTTTACCCTGAAAATACGCTATCCACTTTTCAACCATAGGATTGATTTCGGTCGGAATAGTTTCCAATTCGGCATCAACAACATTGGGTGGTTCGGGATCATTAACGTGAAACGATTCAATAGGACGAATGACGTTAATAGGTTCATCACTGGTTGCTGCTAGCGGATCAGTGGGCGCGTTGATATCTTTATGAGCACAACCCAACGTAAAACTAACAGCCAAAATTGAAACGATAAGAGCATTGCGCGTCATTAAACCTCCGCACTCATTTCAGAATAACCATATCGGGCGGTTGTCGCAATAAAAGTTCTTACTGCAAGACTAATTCTTGCCAAAAAACCTTGGATAACTGGACCTGACGCTGATCTGGGCTAGGTGCATCAGATTTTTCAATCATTTTATAGATCAAAATATTTCGTAAAATCGCTTTGACGTAGAAGCTGGTTTCCGTCCACGGAAGTTCGTCAAACCACAACTCATTGGCTGGATCGGTCGAGAAATCCGTCGTCTGTTTTTTTACTTCCTCTCGAGCTGCTGTAAATAACTTCATTCTTACAGGGCCTGCATTATAAGCAGCCAAACCCAAAGGAACATTTCCGTTGAATTGACGAATCATCTTCGCAATATAAAGCGTGCCTAATTGAATATTTATGTCAGGGGTCAAAACATCTTCAGGAATAGATACGGAACTAAGACCCAATTCATTGGAAACTTCAAGTGCCGTCGCCGGAATCAGCTGCATCAACCCTAATGCCTGGGAGGTGCTTACGGCGCGCACTTGGTAGGCACTTTCTTGACGGATTAAAGATCGGACAAGGACAGGATCCAGTTTTCTTAAATTCGCTTCGGTTTTAATTTTTTCTAAAAACTCGCTGGGGAAAAACTTTCGATAAAGATCCAAAGATTTAGCTTCGTCTGAATAATCCACTGCTTGGTTCATCAAAATAATTGCAGGCTTGTAGGCTTTGGCTAAAACCATCCATTGGGCCAAAACCAATTTGGTCGGAACATCTGTTGTCGAAATAAAATTAGCCATTTCTGCACTGGCTTCGTCCGAC